>DASSNZ010000247.1:0-11346 GCA_035701135.1 Verrucomicrobiia bacterium | reverse complement strand
GGACGCGATGAACTGGAAGCGCATTGAATTGCCAAACGCTCGAATTCCGCGCGGCATTTTCAATTCAATTTTCAACCGGGCTGATGCGATAAATTCCCGCGCCGTGCGGCGGAATTTTTTGCGAAAAAGTTCCGGCGAAATTTCCGATGTCCTTTTGCGACCACAAATCCCGCGCGCGGACAGTTCCCGAAAATCCTAACATTTTAAGCGGAACGGAAATTTCCATCGGAGCGGCATTTGTCCCGTTCGTTTTTTCCGAAATGTTGAACAACGCGAGATAACGATCTTTCGAATTCGGCGCGTCGGCGATCCACGCGACCGTTTCGTTCGTCCGGAATAATTGCCGATTGCCGGAACTCGATTGGTCCACCGCGAGCACCTCGTCGTTCGTGATAAGCGACAACGTCCAGTCGTCGTTCCACGGCAGATGCCCGCCAAACATCAACGGCGCGCGGGCGATGCTCCAGAGCGTCATCAATGTGCGCTGCTCGTCTTTGGTGAATCGCGTCCAGTTGTGCTGCATTTTGGGTCCGACCCGCAGCGCGCCGAGCGGCAGCATGTCCGGATCGGGCCAATGCCCCGGCGCGCGATACGGCGTCCAGTCGTTGGACGTATCGAACGCGTGTTTCAACAACCGCCATTCGTCCCAGAAATCATCCGTCAGGCGCCACATGTTCGCGTGTTCAACAACGTGCTTCGCCTCCGAAATCGGCGTCGGTCCCGGCGAAGTGCTGAGAACCATCGGTCTGCCGCATTGATCAATTGCTTTGCGAATCGCCTCAATTTCCGGTTTGTGATACGGACGGCTGAGATCGTCCACTTTCACGAAATCCACTCCCCACGACGCAAGCAAATCGAAAACGGAATTGTAATATTCCTGAGCGCCGGGTTTCGTCATGTCCACGCCGAACATGTCCGGATTCCATCGGCAAATGCTGGAGCGATCCGCGATTTCCGACGCGGTGTGAGTTGAGCCGAGAATGCGCGTATTGCTTTTCACCGCTTCGCGCGGAATGCCGCGCATGAGATGCACGCCGAATTTCAATCCTTTTCCGTGAACATAATCCGCGAGCGGCTTGAATCCATTTCCGTCTTTCGACGACGGAAATTTCGCAACGACCGGCAGGAGACGCCCGTATTCGTCGAGAACCGGCTCGGGATTTTTGCTGTAATTCCAGCCGCCGGATTGTGGTTCATACCATTGAATGTCCACGACGATATATTTCCATCCGTGGCGCGCGAGTTTTTCCGCCATGTAATCCGCGTTCGCCTTCACCAGCGGCTCCGTGACCGTTGCTCCGAAGCAATCCCAACTGTTCCAACCCATCGGCGGCGTCGGCGCCCAATCGAGAAACGAATTTGTTTTCACGTCTGCGGCGGAAATTTGAGCAATAAAACCGAAAACGCAACACGCGCAAAAAATGCCTCGCAACAGGAATGTTTTCATAAGGTTGATCGCATATTGCATCATCCGCGCGCGAATTCCAACAAGGCTTTGAGCGAAACTTCAAACTCGGCTTGTGATTGGGAATCTCAATTCATCCGACCCGAAGCCAGACGGTTTTCAGGTAGGCCGGCGCGGCGCGGGTTATCGGGAAATCCGGCGGCTGCGGAACGTAATGTGTTTGCAGAATTTTTCGGCGCGTGGATTGAATTGTATTTTCCACAACGTTCAAAAATTCCTCCGCCGGCCAGGTCGCGGCATTCGTGGAGGCGAATAAAATTCCGTTTGGCTTGAGCAACGGCAGCGCGGCGGAAATGAGTTTGCCGAAATCTTTTTCCACGCGAAATGCGCCGCGTTCTTTCGACTGGGAAAAAGTCGGCGGATCAAGAACAACGAGATCAAATCCGCGATTTTTTTTCGCCAGCCGTTTGAACCAATCGAACGCGTCGCCGTAAATAAAATCGTGTTCCGCGGGATCCAATTCGTTCAACGCAAAATTTCTCCGGCCCCATTCGAGATATTTTTTCGAGAGATCCAGGCTCGTCACGCGCGCGCCGAATCGGGCCGCGCAAACGGAAAAACCGCAGGTGTAGGCGAACGCGTTCAGAATTTCCAATCTGGAATCGCCGCGCGGCAGATCGAATTCCGCCGCGATATGGCCGGTGAGCAGACGACGGCGATTGTCGCGTTGATCGAGAAAAAGTCCGACGGAATAGCCTTCGTTGAAACTCAATTCAAAACGTACGCCGTTTTCGAGAATGTGGAATCGTTCCGGAGCGGGTTCGCCGAGAATGAGTTGCGGCGAGGTTTCAAGCGGAGTGGTTCGCCGCACCTGACGATTCAAAATTTTATGATACGCGCCTTTCGTTCCGGGAAAATCCGCTGGCAGTTTTTGCAACGCGACAATTTGATCTTCGTTCAACGGATGTTCGGATTGAGACAAAAAGAAATCGCCGAGCCGATCCACATGCCAGCCAGGCCAGCCGTCGCTCGCGCCGTGAATAATTCGAAACGCGTCGGTTTCGCGCGGATCAATCAGCGCGGCGCGCAGGGCGAGTCGAGCATCGGCAGAAAAGTCCACTGGCGCGGAAAATGTGATTTCCGCGCCGGTGGCCGGATGATGAAAAATAATTTCCGCAGCGTGCAAACAAACTCTGGCGAACGGCGAGCCGCCATAAAGAACATCGCCCAAAATCGGAACTCCGCTTTCGGCGGCGTGAACACGAATCTGATGCGTGCGTCCGGTGAGCGGCGAAGCTTCAATCAATTTCAAATTTTTGATTTTTGAGTTTTGATTGATTTGAAATGCGAGAATGGAGAGAGAATTTTCCGAAGCAATCTGCGCATTGAAATCCTGAATCGTCCCCTCTCCCGTCCTTCGGACACCCTCTCCCCCACTCCGAGTGGGGGAGAGAGACGGGGTGAGGGGGAACCGTGATTCATGGAAAGCGAACCGGGTCTCCGCCGGCTCGCCGCTTGCGCCGCTGACGTAATGATCGGCGGTGCGAAAGAGTTTTGATTTCACGGTCCACTCGCGTTTTTTCGGCGAACGGTCAGTCGCGAAAAAATATTTTTTCCGCACGGCGCGATTCGTGAATTGTTCCGTGAGCGAGCGATTGGCGAGCGCGGTTTTTCCAAACACGATGACGCCGCTGGTTTCCTTGTCGAGGCGATGCAGAATCGCTAGATTTTTCCAGCGCGGCTCGCGATGGCGCAGCCAATCGTAAATGCCTTCACCGGCGCGCGGCGCAGGCGCGTGCGTGTTCATTCCCGCCGGTTTGTTGACCGCCAGCAAATGCTCGTCTTCAAAAAGAACGCAGGGAGGATTTGAATGCACGATTTGATTTTCGCCGGGAGATTTCAGAAAAATTTCCAATCATGCCGCCACACGACCCAGATGCCTAACAGGAAATTCGTAATCGCGTGCGCGGTGATGGCGTCGCTGACGCGATTTTTCCGGACGGCCAATCCTTGAAACGCAAATCCGCATAAAATTCCGGCGAGCCATTGCGAATGTTCAAATCCAAAAAGAACAGACGTGATGATAAACGAGGTCGGATGAAACCGGCCCAAAGGCATGTTCAGAAAATCGGTTCGGACAAAATACCGATAAAGAAACGAGCGATAAAAAACTTCTTCGAGCGGTGGAACGACCAGGCTCATTCCAACAATTCGCACAATCAGAAATCCCCAGGCCATCGGCGAATTTTCCCCGAAATGTTCATGCGGATTCCATACCGGCCCGGGAGCTTTGATGTGTGGAAAAAACGGGTCCGCGCCGACCCACATTGCGAAAACGAGAATTCCCACGGCGACCGCTTCCCAACTGAGCGCCCATCGCATTTCCGAAACGAACGGGCGCATTTCCCAGATCAGCCAGCCACCCACGACAGTTTTCGCGAGATAAAACCAATACACGGATGAATCGGAATAATATTGCGGCGCGATTTCCTTCAGGATCGCCGGCATCGCCGTCAGCAGAATGAAAATGACGAACGGCATCACGCGGACACAAACCGCCGAGGCCTGAAATTTTTCGCGCAGCAAATTCATCGGCTCCATCATCCCCAAGCCGCGCGGAACTCCAAGAAAAAATTATTCGTCGAGCGTCAGAAGATTGGTTTGCGTTTCGCTGACCAGCCGCGCGCCTTTCGGCGTGATTGCCGCGACGCGGAATTCGCCGACGTTGTCTCCAACAAAAACGGTTTTACCGTTCACAATCGCGGACGGATTCGTCGCGCTGAAAACGATCGCCTGTAATTTGGGCGTCGCGGGTTTCGGCGGAACCGGAGTTTCAACGACGGGTTCCGGCATGTTCGTCGTCACTGGAGCCGCGGAATGATTTGCTTCGGGAATTTCCGGCGCAACTTCCACGGATGGCGCGGGCGTTTTTTCGATTGTTGGGACCGCAACATTCGCGAGAGCAACTTTGGAAACCGGCATTGCGGCGGGCGAATCCGCGCCGTCAAATCGTTTCAGCAAAAACATCAGCACGGAAAAAATCAGAACGGCGGAAACGAAATACAACATCACGCCGGGGCGTTTTTCCGCCGGCTGCGAAGCGTCCACCGGGCGGAGCTGCAGGTTGGGCTGCGCGACGGGAGCGCTTGTGTGCTGGACGTGTTTTGCGCGTTGCAGCGCGTCATTGATCAGGCTCATACGCCGATGTCTCCTTCCAGTTCGCGAATCGCCGCGCCGACGACGCGATAATCGAGTTCCACCCGTTGGTTTACAAAACCCGCGAGCAATGCTTTGTCGCACACGGCGTTCACGAGCCGCGGAATTCCGCCGGTGTAATGATGAATGCGCCACAGCGCGGCCTTCGTGAAATGCGGCGCGCCGTTCGCGCCGGAAACCTGAAGGCGATGCAAAATGTAATGGCTGATTTCCGCCTGGCTCAACGGCTGCAAATGATAGCGAACGGTAATGCGCTGGCGAAGCTGGCGAAGGTTGTGGCTGTTGAGCCGCTCGCGCAATTCGGGTTGG
Source organism: Verrucomicrobiia bacterium (assembly GCA_035701135.1). Taxonomy (GTDB): domain Bacteria; phylum Verrucomicrobiota; class Verrucomicrobiia; order Limisphaerales; family DASXHY01; genus DASXHY01. The sequence goes on along the minus strand of DASSNZ010000247.1, from coordinate 6,416 downwards.
CCCATCAAAACAATTTGCAATAATTTGCGGTTGTCCGTTTCGAGATTGGAAAGCAAACGAACCTGCTCCAGCAATTCCTCCGTCAGATTTTGCGCTTCGTCAATGATGAGCACCGCGTCTTTGCCCTGCTCGACGTTCCAAAGTAAAAAATTATTGATCGCGGCGACGGTGTCCAAACGATCCATTCCGCGGACGTCCAGGCCGAATTCGGTCGCGATGGCTTTCATCAATTCGTCGGCGTTCAGAATGGGATTGAGAATCAGCGCGGTGGAATAATTTCCGTTGAGCTGCTCAAGCATCGCGCGGCAAAGCGTTGTCTTGCCGGCGCCGACTTCGCCCGTCAACTGCACGAAACCTTTGCGCTCGCGAATGCCGTACAGCAAATGGTTGTACGCCTCGCGATGTTTCGCGCTGTAGAAAAGAAACCGCGGATTCGGCGTGATGTCGAACGGCGGCTCGGTCAGGCCATAGTAATCGAGATACACGCCATTACTTGAGCAGGACGAATGCCGTGAAATCCTGGTTGATCAGAAATTGATTAAACGGCTAATCGGCGCTGACGGGAAAAATTCCCGCCGCCACTGTCAGACGAAAATCTTCAATAGATTTTCATTAGCTGTAATGAGCGAAGATGAGCGGTTTCAACTCCGGAATCTGCATTAAAACGCGAACTGCGTTACAGATTTCCAGAGTTCGATATTCGGGGTTCTATCGGATTTCGATTTTCGGAATTCGGAATTTTCCACGCGCGTTGTCCCGAAACAAAGCAGAATTGTCCCGAGTTGAGATTTACCCGCCGCTCCAGGACCGGAGTATTTTTCGCGCGGCTTTCACAAGCGCGGTTATTTCCGCCGGCGTGCCGATGGTAATGCGCAGATAATCTTTTACTTCGGGCTGGGAAAACCAGCGCACGAGAACTTTTTCAGCGCGCAATTTTTCCAGCCATTCCCGAGCCGGAAAACCGGGCGGTCTGGCAAAAATGAAATTGGCGCTGCTCGGCAAAACGCGAAAACCAAGCTTCGTGAGTTCGCGGCTCAAGTTGTCGCGCGTCGAAATAATTTTCCGAAAATTCGCGCGATAATACGCCAGGTTTTCCAGCGTCGCTTCGGCGGCCATCTGGCCAAGGCCGTTCACGTTGTAACTGTCGCGCATTTTGTGCATCGCCGCGATGAGTTCCGCATTGCCGACAAAATAGCCGACGCGTTGGAAGCACAACGAATAGGCCTTTGAAAAAGTCCGCGAAACAATCACATGCGGAAATTTCAGCGCGAGCGGCATCGCGTTTTCGTCCGCAAAATCCACATACGCCTCGTCCAAAATCATCACGCCGCGCTGCGCGGCGCAAAGCGCGTCCAATTCGCGCGTCGAATAACCGCGTCCGCCCGGCGCGTTCGGCGTCGTGACAAATGTGAGCGCCGCGCGAAAATCCCAAAGCCTGCTGCGTTTCAATTTCGCGAGCGCGGGAAAACTGAAATCAGATTCCAGCGACACCGGATTTTTTGACGCACCATGAGAATCCGCCAGCACCGGATAGAGCGAATAACTCGGCGTGAAATATTGAACGCGCGATTCGGATTGGGAAACGCCGCGGCCGGAATTCCGAATCGGCTCAACGAATGTTCGCACCGCAAGCGCGAGCAATTCATCCGAGCCGTTTCCCGCAATAATATTTTCCGGCGCGCAACGATGCAGCTTCGCCAGCTTTTCGCGAAGCCGCTCGGCGGTCGGATTCGGATAAAGCCGCAGACGTCCGTCCACGGCCGATTTCACCGCGCGCAATACCGCGGGCGCCGGCGGAAACGGATTTTCGTTCGTGTTGAGTTTGATCAGCCCTTTGATTTTCGGCTGCTCGCCCGGCACGTACGCGTGCAACTCGCGGACGAGCGGACGAATTAATTTTTTCAAACCGGCGATGTTTGTTTTGTTCATGAACTCGCGGAAGAGTAAAAGAAAATTCGAAATCTGAAAACGGAAACAGGAAATCCGTTTTCACCACGGACCAACACGAATGGATACAGCTTTATAGAAGTCGAAGTTATCCGTGTTCATCAGTGTCTATCCGTGGTTAATTTTAAAACCGCTGATCCGCTAATTTCCGCTCATCGTCGAAAGCCGATTTTCGGAAATCCGAAAATTTTTTCTTTTTGTCGAGCTTTCACGCCGTTTGCAATTCGCGCACGATAAACGGCTCGAACTCGCGATGAAAATGCGGCGGAATCCGCGCCTTGAATCGCGCGATGTCGCCATCGTATTGCCGTTCGATCACCTGCCCGACTTCGTGCAATCGCGCGATGACGCCGGATTTCTCGTGCGGCACAGCCAATTCCATAAACTCGCGGATCGGGCGCAACTGAGCGCCAATTTCGGCGAGCAGTTCGGGAACGCCGTCGCCGGTTCCGGCGGAAATCGCGACGCCGTTCGGATATTTTTCCAGAAAACGATTGAGCGATTCGCGACTGCCGTTGAGCAGATCGGTTTTGTTGAAAATCATCAGCACCGGTTTGCCGTCCGCGCCAATTTCTTTCAGCACGGATTCCACCGATTCAATCTGCTCCGCGGCCTGCGGATGGCTGATGTCCACAACGTGCAAAAGCAGGTCGGCTTCGACAACCTCTTCGAGCGTCGCTTTGAAAGCCTCGACCAATCCGTGCGGCAATTTGCGGATGAAACCGACCGTGTCCGTGAGCAAAACGTTCTGGTTAGTCGGCAATCGCAAACGGCGCGTCGTCGGATCCAGCGTTGCGAACAATTTATTTTCCGCGAGAACTTCCGCGCCGGTCAGCGCGTTGAGCAGCGTGGATTTTCCGGCGTTGGTGTAACCGACGATGGACGCGAGCGGCCAGTTGTTGCGCTGGCGCGCGGAACGTTGGATGGAGCGATGCCGCCGGACGGTTTCGAGATCACGCGAAATTCGTTCGATGCGTTCCTGCACTTTGCGGCGGTCGGCTTCGAGTTGCGATTCGCCTTCGCCGCCACGCATTCCGATTCCGCCGGCCTGGCGCGACAAGTGTCCCCAAAACCGCGTCAGTCGCGGAAGCAAATGCTGAAGTTGCGCGAGTTCGATTTGCAATTTGCCTTCGCGCGTCCGGGCGCGTTGCGCGAAAATATCGAGAATCAGCGCGGTGCGGTCGAGAATTTTGCAATTGAAAATTTTTTCCAGATTGCGGCTTTGCGCGGGAGAAAGTTCGTCGTCGAAAATCACCGTGTCCACGTTGTGCTCGCGGCAATACGCGGCAAATTCCTCCGCCTTGCCTTTGCCAATAAATGTCGCGGCGTGGGCGGCTTCAAGTTTTTGAACGCCTTCGCCGATGACTTCGCCGCCGGCGGTGGCCGCCAGTTCGGCAAGTTCGTCCAGTGAATCGCGTGATTCGCGGACGTTTCCGGATTTGAGTTCGATGCCAACGAGGAAAACCCGTTCGGTCTTCGTGTTCCTTGTGTCTATTAATGCTTTCAATTCGTGCGTGCTTTCCCGATTAGAATACCATGTTTTTCATCTGGGGAAAGAAATCGCCATTTTTTCTGTTTGAAAAAGTAGCGGAATCCATTAAGATAACAGTGAAATGACTGTTGCGGCCACGAACACTAAAAAGAAATTTTCGCATGAAGGTCTTGAAGCGGCCGATCGTTTGCTGAAAGCCGTAAAAGAAAAGATTCTTCGTGAAAAGGGCAAGATTGATTACGCGGCGTTGAGACGTGACGGCTATAGTGAGGATTTGATTGCGCGGTTAAAGCATATTTGATCCGCTATTCATTTTTTCTCATCTGCATAAATTCCGATACGGAAATACCCAACAAAGGAGAGTATTCGCGCGCTCGTTTTAGCGCTTCTTGGTAGCTTAAGCAGCCGCTAAGGACTCGGACAATCTCCATTGTCGTCATTCCACTCTCCTTCGCAAGGCGAACAACTTCTTCGGGATCGGCCCAGCGCAGTTGATAATCCTCATCCATAATTCACATCAAATCGTCACGGTTTTCCGAAACATCAGCGAGTTTGTTCCGACACGTTCGAAAGAGACTGCGTAAGTTCTGGAGTGTCTCTGATCTTTGTCATGGTTTTTGATAGCATTGGAAATGTCACGACGAAAATTACGTGTCGGCGGAGATAAAATCATAAATTGATCAAGGATGAGATTTGTTGGCGTTGGAAAAAATCTTCGCCATACTCCCCGTCTTATGAGTCCGCTAATCAAACTTTTGCTCGAAGGCGGCAGCCTGAGCACGGCGCAAATGGCGCAGGTGCTGAACCTGACCGACGCCGACGTGAACCGCCAACTGGATCAGCTCAAAAAAGATCGCGTCCTGCTCGGCTGGCGCCCGGTGCTGAATCTTTCCGAGGAGGAAGCGGGCATCGTTCGCGCCGTGATCGAAGTGCGGATCACGCCGGAGCGTGGCGGCGGTTTCAACAGCCTTTCCGAACGCATCAGCCGCTTCGCCGAAGTCGAATCGTGTTATCTCATGTCCGGCGGCTACGATTTGCTGGTTTTCGTGAACGGCTCCAGTTTGCAGAAAGTCGCGGCGTTCGTTTCGGAAAAATTGTCCACGCTCGAAGGCGTGCTTTCCACCGCCACGCATTTCCTGCTGCGAACATACAAGGAGCAAGGGTTCATGCTCGATTCGCCCACGGAGGAAAACAGCCGGCTCCACGTCACGCCGTGAATTTTAAATCCAACATCCAAAATTCAAGATTCAAAGTCGGACGAATGAAGTCCTCGCTTCGGAGGCTGACTGTGACTACGCGGAAAAGTTTTAACGCAAAGACGCGAAGGTGCAAAGGCGCAAGGAATTCAAAGGCTTTTTTCAGAGAACCTCAGACATCATTAATCGCAAGGACAATATCCGACGCAGTTTCGGCAGCCCGCTTTGCGTCCTGGTATCTTTGCGCCTTTGCGTTGAATTCCCTTTGATTTTGGACTTATGAATTATTCCCGCTACATCGCCCGGCACGTCATCAACCTGCCCAAATCCGGCATTCGCGATTTCTTTGAAGTCGTCGCGAAAATGCAGAACGTGATTTCCCTCGGCATCGGCGAACCGGATTTCGACACGCCGTGGCACATTCGCGAAGCGGCAATTTACGCGCTGGAAAAAGGGAAAACGCATTACACTTCGAATCTCGGCCTGATCGAACTGCGCCGCGCGATCAATCAATACGTCGAAAAAAAATTCCATGTCAGCTACCGGCCCGAGGACGAAATTCTCGTCACGGTCGGCGTGTCCGAAGCAATTGACATCGCGGCGCGCGCGCTCATCAATCCGGGCGACAAAGTCATGTTCCATCAGCCGTGTTACGTGAGTTATCATCCGAGCATTACGCTCGCGCATGGAATCGCGGTTCCGGTTCCGACGTTCGCCAGGGACAATTTCGCGCTCACCGCCGAAGCGCTGATCGCCGCGTGGCAGCCGGGCTGCAAAATGCTCATGCTGAATCTGCCGTGCAATCCGACCGGCGGCACATGCGACCGCGCGCAACTCGAGGCGATTTCGAAATTCTGCATCGAAAAAGATTTGCTCGTGTTGAGCGACGAAATTTATTCCGAACTGACCTTTGAAGGCGAGCACGTCAGCATCGCGAGTTTGCCGGGAATGAAGGAGCGGACGATTTTTCTGCACGGATTTTCCAAAGCATTCGCAATGACCGGCTGGCGAATCGGTTACGCCTGCGGTCCCGCCATGTTGATCGAAGCGATGATGAAAGTGCATCAATATTCAATGATGTGCGCTTCGATCATCAGCCAGGAAGGCGCGATTGAAGCGCTCGAACGCGGCGAGGACGCGATGAAACAAATGCGCGATCAATATCATCGCCGGCGGGATTACATCGTGCGGCGCCTGAACGAAATCGGTTTGAAATGTCATTTGCCGCGCGGCTCGTTTTACGCGTTTCCCTGCGTGAGCGGGACCGGATTGAACGAAAAAGATTTCGCGCTCGGCCTGCTCGAAGCCGAACGCGTGGCAATGGTTCCGGGAACGGCGTTCGGCGAAAATGGCGCGGGATTTTGTCGGGCCTGTTTCGCGACGAGCTACGAGCAACTCATCGAGGCGTCCAATCGCATCGAACGCTACGTGCAAAATCTTGCTAAACGGAAATCCTAGCGGCGTTTCGTCAGAGCGCCAGACGATTTGTCGCGATGCCGGTATTTTCAAGTGCAGTTCGCAAACCAGATATGCTCAACTGCTGCACACTTCCGTCCACCATGAGAATGTTTCCAGCCTGCTCGTGAATTTCGCGCGTCCAGCCCGCCATTTGATTCGTTGTTAAAGTCAGCAAACCTTTTCTATTGACAATTGCATAATATAGTGACATTTCACCATAAATCAGCCTGTTTCCAGAAGGCGGTGATCAAAGTTTTCCGGCGGCGCATCCGGGCCAGTGCCTTGCGGGCCTGCGAACTGAGCTGGAAGTAATCTTTCGGACA
>DASSNZ010000246.1:0-9293 GCA_035701135.1 Verrucomicrobiia bacterium | reverse complement strand
ATTCGACGAATTTGCTCGCGTGGTCGCCCGTCGGTTTTCCGTTCGTCCCGACGAACGCGCCCGAGGGAGCGTTGGTGAATCTGCCGCAAACGAATATCGTTGAAACCATTTCCAATTTTACAACATCCGGCCCGCGAATGTTTTTCCGCATTCAAAAACTGCCTTGAGCAAAACCGCTCGATTCGAAAATGGAATCGTGGAGCGAACGAATTCGGGAGCGCGCGCCGCTGCGTGCTGATTTGGATGGCTCGCTGAAATTAGTTTCGTTATCCGTTGTTCCGTTAAACGCGCGAGGACATTTTTCGGCGAGCCGCCGAAAAATGCACGCGAGCCGCGTGCGCTCCTCAAAAAAACGCTCGACGCCAATTTCCGAATCGTTTTCATGGAAAATGCAAGCGCGTTAAGAATTGAAAAAATTCGGTCGGCTGCAATTGGTGTTTGGCAAAGAGGTTTTTTTCCGGTAATGTTTTTTTGCTCGAAATCCCGCTGATAGCGAACGGACGCAAATCCGCGCGCTGACAATTATCGGCTGTTTCGGCGCAAATCGTCCGTTCCCCACTCGGCCGCGCTTTTTTCGCCGATGTGTTGTCCGCGGATTTTGTGCCGAAGCGCGGTGAAGCGGTTGGGCAATTTTCGCGGATGAGCGCGGCCCGGGAGTTTTTTTCCGGCGGCCCGCGCGCGATTGGTTTTTTGCCGGTGCGTTCAAGGCGCATTTAGAATTTCCGCGAGTCAAAAGAAAAATTTTTATGCGAATCATTATAGTTTCCAACCGGCTGCCTTTCACGGTCTCGATGAAAGATGACAAGCCGCGTTTCAAACCGAGTTCCGGCGGATTGACGACCGGATTGTGGAGTTACCTGGAGCGCGCGGCGGCTGACCCCGCAAAAAATCTCGAAGTGCTTTGGCTCGGTTGGCCCGGCGCGAATATTCCGCCCGAGCACCGGCAGACCGTCATCGAACACGGAGCGCAATTCAGGGCGCGCCCGGTTTTTATTCCCGAGGAATGCGTGGACGGATTTTATCACGGTTTCTGCAACAAAACGCTCTGGCCGCTTTTTCATTATTTTCCCGGACTGACGCGTTACGAGGAAAAGGACTGGCAGGATTACCAGACCGTGAACCACGTTTTCGCCGAAGCGCTGCTGGAAATTCTGCGGCCCGACGATCTCGTGTGGGTCCATGATTATCAACTCATGCTGTTGCCGCAGATGATTCGGAAACATTTTCCGGAAATGTCCATCGGATTTTTCCTGCACATTCCGTTTCCGTCGTATGAAGTTTTCCGATTGCTTCCGCGGGTCTGGCGCGCGGGGTTGCTGGAAGGCGTGCTCGGCGCGAGCCTTGTCGGATTTCACACGCACGATTACACCCGGGATTTTCTAACATCCGTTTTGCGAACGGTCGGTTACGAACATCAGCTTGGAAGCCTGAGCCTGCGGGACCGCGTGGTGAAGGTGGACACGTTCCCGATGGGAATTGATTTCGAGCGTTTCGCGCGCGCGGCCGTTTCTCCGCAAGCCGAGGAGCGCGTCGCGGAATTGCGCGCGCGGTGCGTCGGACAAAAAGTGATTTTCTCCGTGGATCGGCTCGATTACACGAAAGGTCTGATCAACCGCCTGCGCGGCTACGACCTTTTCCTCAAACGCAATCCGCAATGGCGCGGCAAAGTCGTTTTCGTCATCTCCGTCGCGCCCTCGCGCATCGCCGTGGAAAGTTACCAGGCGATGAAACAGGAACTCGAACAATCCGTCGGCCGCATCGTCGGCGCATACGGAAACGTGAACTGGACGCCGCTGATGTACCAGTATCGCAATATTGTTTTCGATGAAATCGTCGCGCTGTTCCGGTTTTGCGATGTCGCCTTGATCACGCCGTTGCGCGATGGAATGAACCTCGTGGCGAAAGAATTCATCGCGTCGCGCCCGGACCAGACCGGCGTTTTGATTTTGAGCGAAATGGCCGGCGCGGCGAAGGAAATGGGCGAGGCGCTCATCATCAATCCGTTTCACGGAGACGATTTCGCGCGCGCGCTGGAACAGGCTTTGAGCATGCCGGTCGAGGAACAAATCCGGCGCAACAAATTGCTTCAGGAACGGCTTCGCCGCTACGACGTGAATCGCTGGGCCGAGGATTTCATTCAGGCGATGCTTTCATCGCAAAAAACCGAGGCCGCGCGCCGCGCCCGTTCGCTCACCGGCAAAGCGCATTCCGCATTGATTCAGCAGTATCACACCGCGAAACGCCGCGCGCTCTTGCTGGATTACGACGGCACTTTGGTGCCGTTCGCCGACAGCCCAAAAGCCGCGCGGCCCGATGGAGAATTGATGGATCTGATTCGCGAACTGGTTTCCGATCCCGCGAACGCGGTGGCGATTGTGAGCGGACGTCCGCGAAGCGATCTCGAGGAATGGTTCGGCAAAATTCCGGTGGCGTTGATCGCCGAACACGGCGTCTGGATGCGGCGCAAAGGCGAGAAATGGCGCATGTTGAGAACGCTCACGACGGAATGGAAGGAACGCGTGCGTCCGATTCTGCAATTGTATGTGGACCGGCTTCCGGGCGCGCTGCTGGAGGAAAAAGAATTTTCGCTCGCGTGGCATTATCGCCAGGCGGATGTCGAGCAGGCATCGCTTCGCGCGCAGGAACTGGTGGACGATCTGGCCGGATACACGCGCAACATTGACGTGCAGGTGCTCGAAGGAAAAAAAGTAATCGAAGTCCGCAACATTGGCGTGAACAAAGGAACCGCCGCAGTCGAATGGCTCGGGCCGGAACCGCCGGAATTTATTTTGGGAATCGGCGACGATTGGACGGATGAGGATCTGTTCCGCGCGCTGCCGCCGAGAGCTTTCACCGTCCGCGTCGGACTCGCGAACACCGCCGCGCAATATCATCTGGGCAATCACGCCGCTGTCCGGCGAATTCTGCATGAATTAAGCGCGTTCGGAACGGCGAAACAGGATTCGACGCCGCAAGATCAAATCGAGCCGATGGAATCGCAATCATAGTGGCACGGGCATCTTCGCCGTGCGTTTCCAACCCGGAACGATGTTGTTCTTTTCCCGGGGAGCGCGGCCGCCCTCGGCTGCAGTTCGGCGCGCCCTCGCGCAGAACACTGCGGTGCAATTCAATACCAAACAGTTCGACAATTCCACACCTCAAAATCTGCCGCGAGGGCGCGGCTGATTGCGCCCGGGGCGGGCGCGCTCCTCATTTCAACTAAATCGTTCCCGCTAAGAGTGAACTGATTTGAAGCAGCTTGCGTTCACGCGTTTTTGAAATGCGTGAGTGCGACTCCTTTTCAATTTTAAAAATCGCTCAGGCACAATCTTGGGAATCCGCCGCGTTTCAGTATTCGAAACTTCTGTTGGAATTATTCCATCAACTTTCCGAGCTACTCCCTTGTTATTCCAAGTTTTTCCATCAGTTCGTAAAGCGTCGGGCGGCTGATGCCAAGTTCGGCGGCGGCGGAACTGATTTTTCCCGAATGACGTTGCAAGGTCTGATGGACTAATTCGCGTTCGAGATTTTCCCGCGCTTCCTTGAGAGTCGTCACCTGTTGAGTTTCGCCGGCCGCGAGTTCCAGATCCTGTGCGGAAATGCGTTTTCCATCTGACATAATGACGGCGCGTTTGACGCGATTTTCCAGTTCGCGAACGTTTCCCGGCCAGGTGTGGCGGTTCAAGGCGCGAAGCGCATCAGCCTGAAATGTCACGTGGTTTTTCCGGTTCTCCGCCGCGAACCGCTGGAGAAACGACTGCGCCAAAAGACGAATGTCATCCACGCGTTCGCGGAGCGGCGGCAGATGAATCACGACCACGGCGAGGCGATAATACAAATCCTCGCGGAATTTTCCCTGCGCGGTTGCGGCTTTCAAATCGGAATTGGTCGCGGCGACGACCCGGACATCTATTTCAATTTCCTGGCGTCCGCCCACGCGCGTGATGCGTTGTTCCTGGAGGAAACGGAGAATTTTGACCTGCAACGCGAGCGGCAGTTCTCCGATTTCGTCGAGAAAAAGCGTTCCTCCCGAAGCGGTTTCGATCTGTCCTTTGCGCTGCGCGTGAGCGCCGGTGAACGAACCTTTTTCGTGCCCGAACAATTCGCTTTCCAGCAGCGCCTCGGGAATCGCACCGCAATTGATGGCAACGAACGGCCCGTCGCGCCGGGCGCTCTGGCGATGAATCGCGCGCGCGGCCATTTCCTTGCCGGTTCCGCTTTCGCCGAGAATCAGCACTGGCGCGTTGGTATTGGCGACCTTTCGGATGGCCGAAAACATTTCGTTCATTTTCGGGCTGCTGCCTAACATGCCTTCAAACGCATTGCCGCCGAGCGCCTGCTGCATTTCGCGATTTTCCCGTTCAAGCTGCGCGACATAAAAGCAGCGTTTGAGCAGCAGTTTGAGTTCGTCCATGTCCACCGGCTTGCATAGAAAATCGTATGCGCCGGTCCCGATGGCGCGGAGCGCGTGCTCTTTTTCGTTCTGGCCGGTGATGACAACGGCTTTGAGCATTTTGTCGGCGTTGAGCAATTCGGAGAGCAGCGCGAAGCCTTCCTCGGGATCGCCCGGACGCGGCGGCAGACCCAAATCCAGCAAGGCGACCGGCGGTTTGTTTGCGTTGAAAATTTCCACGCCGCTCGGCCGGTCCTGTGCGAGGACAATTTCGTAATCTTCGTTCAGCGCCCATTTCATCTGGGTGCGAATTTCCTCGTCGTCGTCAACAATAAGAAGTTTCGGTTTCATCATGACTGCAGCGGCAATAATATGCGGAAGGACGTGCCTTTGCCTAGTTCGCTTTCCACTTCGATTTTTCCGCGATGCGCCTCAATGATCGTTTTGCACTGGAACATGCCGATTCCGGTGCCGTCTTTTTTCGTCGTGCGAAACGGGCGAAAAAGCGATTGGCGCAAAAATTCAGGCGAAATGCCGCAGCCGTTGTCGCTGACAGTGACGGTTGCCCAGCCGTTTTGCCGCGCGCTGACAACGCGAATCTGGCCGCGTGTTCCCAAAGCATCGCGCGCATTCAGCAAGAGATTTGTGACGACGTTTTGAATCTGATCGGGATCGAGCGCGAGTTTTGGAATGGGCTCGAGTTGTTTGATCAATTCGATTTCCGCAACGGATTCCCAGCGGTTCAACGCGCCGTTGATCACGTCGTTGAGATCGGATTGCACCGTCCGGATTTGCGCTTCCTGCCGGAAAACGCTGAGTCGGGCGATCAAATGGTTCATGTGATTGACCGTTTTGGAAAGGCCGCGCAAAACGTCCTCGCGAAATTCGGGGTCCTCAAAATGTTTTGGAAGATTTTTCAGCATGAGCGAAAGCGTGGACGCGGCGTTTTTCAAATCGTGCGCGAAAAATGCGGAAACGGATTTGAACGCCTCCTGTTCCTTCGCGGAAAGAAGTTTTTGCGAAAGCTGAATGCCTAACAGACTCGCGCCGACGTGATTGCCGATGCACTTGAGCAGATCCAGTTCTTCGAGCGAAAACGGAACGCCGCCGACGCGATCGGCGAGAACAATGATGCCCAGCGCCTGATCTCCGGCGACGATGGGAACGCAAACGCGGCTTCCGCCTTTTGCAAAAGTCCCGGGATTAAGCCGCCGGATGAATTCCGCCCAGCCGGTTTTTGCCTTTTCCAGATCAAACGGCTGGGTCGTTTCCAGAAGTCCGGAAGTCAGCGCGTTCCAATCGAAATTGGATGTGTCGGGCGCGGGCAGTTTCTCCGCGTCCAGCGACGTCGAGCCGGCGAACACAAGCCGATGTTCGCCCGGGTCCGTAAGCCAGACCGTGACGGAAAGAATGTTGAATGTGTCGGAAACCAGTTTCGCCGTCGCCGCGCACAAGGTGTTTTGATTCGTGGCATGAGCGGTTTTTTCGGTGAACAGATTCCAGACTTTCCGGTAATCGTAAAGCGGCCGGGCGAAATGGCGGCTGATAAACTGATTTGTTTTTTGCCGGATTCGATCCGACAACAGCAATACCGCGAGACCGACAATGCCAATCAGCACGAAAAATGATTTCAGCGGAAATGCCGTGTCGCCGCCGAGCGCGACGACCACGCGCGCCAGAACGCCGACCACAAGAAGGTAAATGCCCGAAAGAAGAACCGTGATCGAACTGTAAAGAAACGTGTGCGATGGATAGACATCAATTTCGCCCACGCCCGCTCTCAGATAGGAAACTCCGATCAGCAGACATCCCAACAACAGTGCGCCCGCGTCCACCGCCGGAAGCGAAAGAAGCGAGGAATTCACGGTCGAATACAGCAAAGCCTGGCTGTCGGTGTAAATCCGCGCGCCGAAAATGATGCACAAACCGAGCACAACGAATTTGATTCGCCAGCGCATCGTGCCGACCGCCGTGCGAAATGTTTTTTCAAGATTCATCAGCACGATGATGAGCGAAATCAGTACGATCACATTGAGCGCTTTTCCCGCATTTCCAAAACCGAACCACACGGTTGTCGCCGTGTCCGAAACCCGAAAGACGCGATAAATATCGTCCGGAAATCCGCAAACCAGAACGATCGGAAGAACAAACGCCATGCCGACGACCATCCGCCAGCGCGTGAGAAATTCGCGATAATTTCCGCGCGAATACGCAAGGCTGAAACAAATCCAGAATCCCGGCAAAAGCGCTTTCGGGAAAATGGCGATGCGTTGCCATCGGATAATTTCCACCGGACTGGAAGCATTCAAACCGAAACCGTCGAAAATACTTTCAATTGCCAGACAGATCATGCCGGCGAAGAAAAGCCAGTTTGCGGCGGAGCGTTTTCCGCGCACGACTACGGCCAGCGCCAGCAACGCGCTCAACGCGGCGCTGATAAAAGCGAGAATGGCGGAGTTCGTCATAATCTCATTGAATTGGAATTGAACCAAACGGAACCATCGCAAATAACAACCGAAATGGCAGCACAAAATTCACGCAGTCGAAAAGGCTCGGATTGGAAGTTTTGAATTTTAAGTTTTGAGTTTTGAGTATTGGATGTTCGGAGTTCGATGTTCGTTGTTCAATGTTTCCATTTTCCCGGCGCGTTGACACTCCCGGATCGCTTGTGTAGTTTGGCGCGAGTTGGATTCCGGTATGAATTCATTGCTGAACCAACATGTTTTAGTCCTGAACCGCCTCTGGCAGGCGGTCAATGTCTGCACCGCGCGGCGCGCGTTGACGCTTCTGTTCCAGGGGCACGCCCAGGCTGTGCTCAATTGCGAGGATGGTTCGTTCCGCACTTTCAATTTCAGCCAGTGGCATGATTTCTCCCGGCAGGAGCCGCACCCGGAATCGGTCAGCACCATTTCGTTTAAAATCCGCATCCCGCGCGTCATTCTGTTGATGGTGTTCGATCATTTGCCGAAAAAGGAAGTGAAGTTCACGCGCCACAATATTTTCGAGCGGGACAAAAATACCTGCCAATATTGCGGCGGGGTTTTCGACCGAAAAGACCTGAATCTCGATCACGTCATTCCGCGAGACCGCGGCGGGCCGACGACGTGGGAAAACATTGTCTGTTCGTGCATTGAATGCAACACGCGCAAGGCAAATCGCACGCCGCAGGAAGCGGCGATGCATCTGGTCCGCAAACCCAAGCGGCCGAAATGGCGGCCGTTCGTGCAAATCCATCTGAGCCTTCAGCAGCACGATAGCTGGAAACATTTTGTGGACCTCGCCTACTGGAACGTGGAACTCGGCGAAGATACGGCTTAGGAATTTTTCGAGCCGCGTGATTTGGTAATTTGTAAATCAGTTTCCGTGATTACTAATTCCTGATTCGGAGCGTTGAATCCGCTGAATTTTTAACGATTTACTTCGCCGCCGTTTTCGCCATTTCGATCATTTCCCAGAATTTCGGATTTTGCTGGAGCGCCTCGTCCTCTTCCATTTTCAAACCGGAACGAAAGAGAAAATCTTTCAAAGTATGACGGCTGAGAATGCGATGCACGACGACGCCGAGATCGTGTCGCTCGAAATAAACTCGGTAATCGCCGACGCGAAAACGGTGCAGAATGCGCCCGGCGCGTTCCAGTTTCCCGAAGTCGTCCAACTCCGTGTGAAGCACCTGCTGCGGCAATCCGCGAAACTCGCCGAGAATCTGAAGCTGAAGTTCCTTGGGCATTTTCGCCAGTTCGGCCGCGCTGATGGGATTGAAAATAATCTGGAACGGGCGCATCGGTTTGGTTGCGGTTTAAATGAATTGATTGACCAGCCTTGAAGGCGGGCAATGAAAATTATCAAAACGACGGATGCCAAAGCAAGCTCTCGAAATGCTGAAAACTTTTGCTTTCCCGCTGAATCCGCGAAGTTGCTTCAAATTGCTTTAAACACAAATTTCACGAATTGCCACGAATGATGAGAAATTGATCTTTGATTCTCCGTTGAGAAAAAAGGTTAAATCTGGGCGAGCCTTTCATCATGCTTTGAGCACCTCAATAAACGCTTCCTGCGGAATGTTCACGTTGCCGATGGATTTCATCCGCTTTTTGCCTTCCTTCTGTTTCTCCAGCAATTTGCGTTTGAGCGAGACATCGCCGCCGTAGCATTTCGCCGTCACGTCTTTGCGGAACGCACTTACGGTTTCCGAGGCGATGATTTTTCCGCCAATCGCCGCCTGAATTTTCACCGCGAATTGCTGGCGCGGAATGACTTCCTTGAGTTTCTCGGCCAGAGTGCGTCCGCGGCTTTCCGCTTTGCTGCGATGCACGATGCACGAAAACGCGTCCATCGGCTCGCCGTTGACCAGCATGTCCAGTTTCACCATGTCGCTTTCCATGTAACCGGCCTGCTCATAATCCATCGAACCGTAACCGCGCGTGATGCTTTTAATACGATCGTGAAAATCTATCAGAATTTCGGCGAGCGGAATCAGCGCGGTCAACATCACGCGTTTCGTATCGAGCGTTTCGGTGTGTTCCACGCTGCCGCGCTTTTCGGAAATCAACGACATCATGTCGCCGATGTTTTCATTTGGACAGATCACGAACGCCTTGACCATCGGTTCCTCGATTTTTTCGATGTAAGTGACGTCGGGCAAAAACGCGGGATTATCCACTTCCTTGAAAGTGCCATCGGTCAAAGTCACATGATAAACGACGCTCGGATACGTCGCAATAATGTCCATCTGATATTCGCGGCGCAATCGTTCCTGCACGATTTCCAGGTGCAACAATCCGAGAAAACCGCAGCGAAAACCAAAGCCCAGCGCCACGGATGTTTCCGTCGAATAAACGAACGCGGAATCGTTCAGCTTCAATTTTCCCATTGAGGATTTCAACTGTTCGTAATCCGCCGT
>DASSNZ010000245.1:0-6121 GCA_035701135.1 Verrucomicrobiia bacterium | reverse complement strand
GTTTGACTGATTTTAAATCCATGATTACCGCGACCGAAACCAATGCTTCTGACCTTAAAGCGGACTATAATCTCGGCTACGTCTGGCTCATTTCCGTTGTCGCGGCAATGGGCGGATTGCTGTTCGGCTGGGACTGGGTGGTCATCGGCGGCGCAAAACCATTTTTCCAAAGATACTTTGAACTGACCAGCGAAGCGCAAATCGGCTGGGCAAATAGTTGCGCGCTCATCGGTTGTTTAATTGGCGCGTTGTGCGCGGGCGCATTGAGCGACAAGTTCGGGCGAAAAAAATTGCTGATCGCCGCCGCGCTGATTTTCACCGTGACTTCCATCGGCAATGCGCTCGCGGGCAGTTTTGACGTTTTCATCACATGGCGAATTTGCGGCGGCGTCGCCATTGGCCTCGCGTCCGGCCTTTCGCCGATGTATATCGCTGAAGTCGCGCCGGCGCAGATTCGCGGCAAACTCGTCGCCATCAATCAACTCACCATTGTCATCGGCATTTTGTTTGCGCAATTCATCAACTGGTTTCTTGTGCGGAATCTGCCGCAAGGCGCGACCGACGAATTCATTCGCACTTCGTGGTTCGGTCAACAAGGCTGGCGCTGGATGTTCGGTCTCACTGCCGCGCCCGCGGTTTTATTTTTTCTCGGAATGTTGTTTGTTCCTGAAAGTCCGCGCTGGCTGGCAAAAAACGGCAAATCCGATTTCGCGAAAAAAATTCTCGCCAAAATCGGCGGTGAAAAATATGCCGACGCGGCGGCGGCGGAAATCCAATCCACTTTGGCGAGCGAGGAAATTCAGCGCGTTCGCTTTTCCGATTTGCTTGACCGGAAAATGTTTAAAGTGTTGACGCTCGGCGTCGTGCTCGCCGTCTTTCAACAATGGTGCGGCATCAACGTGATTTTCAATTATGCCGAAGAAATTTTCCGCGCCGCCGGTTATGACATTTCAACTGTCCTGAAAAACATTGCATGGACGGGTTCGGTAAATCTCGTTTTCACGCTGATCGCGCTTGGAATCGTGGATCGCGGCGGACGGCGACCGCTGATGTTGTTCGGCTCGGCGGCGCTGGCGATTATTTATTCCGTTCTCGGATTTTGTTATCACGACGCCGTAAAAGGTTTGCCGATGTTGCTGCTCGTGCTCGCGGCAATTGGTTCCTATGCGGTTTCGCTTGCGCCGGTGACGTGGGTAGTCATTTCCGAAATTTTTCCGAATCGCATTCGCGGCGCGGCGATGGCCGTGGCCGTTTCGTCGCTCTGGATTGCGTGTTTCATTTTGACTTACACGTTCCCGATTTTGAACGCGAAACTTGGCTCGGCCGGAACGTTCTGGCTTTACGCGGCCATTTGCGTCGTCGGATTTATTTTTATTTTTTTCAAATTGCCGGAAACCAAGGGCAAATCGCTCGAACAAATCGAACGCGAACTCGTGAAATAATTTTCTGAAAAATTTTGATGATGAATCGAACGGAAATTTTAGAACCAAAGAAAAATACGAAAGCATTGGAACGTTTTCCTCGCTCACGCAACGGCGAATTGAAATCCGCCGTCGAAGTGCGCGTGGAAGATCTGGTGATTCCAACTTATCTGCCCGCGCCGCCGGACAAAAATCCGATGTTCCTCGAAAAGCGCGTTTATCAGGGCAGCAGTGGCAAAGTTTATCCGCTCCCGTTCACCGACCGAATCGCCGAAAAACCCATTGATCGAAAATGGAAAGCGGTTTGGATCGAAAACGAATTTGTTCGCGCGATGGTTTTGCCGGAAATCGGCGGGCGCATCCACGTGTTGCAGGACAAAACGAACGGCTGCGATGTGATTTACAATCAGCCGGTCATCAAGCCCGCGCTCGTCGGCCTGGCCGGGCCGTGGATTTCCGGAGGCATCGAATTCAACTGGCCGCAGCATCATCGTCCCGCGACCTTTTTGCCGGTGAATTTTGAAATTGAAGAACACGCCGACGGCTCGAAAACAATCTGGTGCAGCGACCACGATCCGATGTGCCGCATGAAAGGAATGCACGGCGTCTGCCTGCATCCCGGCAAAAATTTTCTCGAACTCAAAGTGCGCGCCTACAATCGCACGCCGTTCGCGCAAACTTTTCTTTGGTGGGCGAACGTCGCCACGCGCGTGCATGAAGCGTATCAAAGTTTTTTTCCGCCCGACGTTTCCTTTGTCGCCGACCATGCGCGCCGTTCGATGAGCGAATATCCGCTCGCGCAAGGATTTTATTACGGCGTCAATTACGGCGAACGCGGGCGCAAAGGCGTTTCGCAAAATGAAATTCCAAAACAATTTGTCCCGCCGCATTGCAAGTCCAAAGTCCAAAATTCAAAATCCAAGGTTCCGAATTATTTGCCGAACGATTTAAGTTTTTACGCGAACATTCCCGTGCCGACGTCCTACATGTGCATGGGCAGCAAGGAAGATTTTTTTGGCGGCTACGATTATTTTGCGCAAGCCGGAATAGTCCACGTTGCGAACCACCACATTTCGCCCGGCAAAAAACAATGGACGTGGGGCAATCATGAATTCGGTTACGCGTGGGACAGAAATCTGACCGACGCCGACGCGCGCGGTGAATTTCCGCCTTACATCGAAATCATGGCCGGTGTTTATACCGACAATCAGCCTGATTTCAGTTTTCTTCAGCCCGGCGAAACAAAAACCTGGAGCCAGTTCTGGTATCCGATTCAAAAAATCGGCGCGGCGCAACACGCGAATCTTGATGCGGCAATCAGCTTCCGAATTTCAAAAAAAGAATTGCGAATCGGCGTCGCCGTTACGGGCAATCAACCACGCGCGACGATTACAATTTTCGCCAAAGAAAAAGAACTCGTGCGATTCGAACGCGACCTGTCGCCCGCAATTCCGTTCGTCGAAAAAATTGTCCTGCCGAAAAATATTGCGGAAACGGATTTGAGAATTTCAGTCGGCGACAAAACCGGACGCGAACTGATTTCGTATCAGCCCGGGCCGCGCGCGAAATCGAAAGTGCCGCCGCCCGCGACCGAACCGCTCGCGCCGGAAAAAATTTTCAGCAACGACGAATTATTCATCACCGGTTTGCATCTGGAACAATATCGTCACGCCACCCGTTCGCCCGTGATTTACTGGCGTGAAGCGCTGCGGCGGGATCCGCTGGATTCGCGCTGCAACAACGCGATGGGACTTTGGCATTTGAAACGCGGTGAATTTGCCGAGGCTGAAAAATATTTTCGAAAAGCCATTGAACGCCTCACGCGTCGCAACGGAAATCCGTATGATGGCGAAGCGTATTACAATCTCGGATTATGTCTGCGTTATCAATTTGCCGGTTCGAAAAATCGGCAATCGGAAGAAGCTTACGCCGCATTTTACAAAGCGACGTGGAATCAGGCCTGGTGCGCCGCAGGTTTTCACGCGCTGGCGGAAATGGATTGCGCTCGAAAAAATTGGTCGGTTGCGCTGGAACATCTGAACCGCTCGCTGCGCTTCGACACGGACAATTTGCGCGCGCGCAATTTAAAAGTCATCGTTCTGCGAAAATTGAATCGGCCGGATGAGGCGGATGAACTGTTGCGCGAAACATTGAAATTGGATCCGCTGGATTTCTGGTCGCGACATTTGAATGGCGAAGTCCTTGCGGACGGCCGCCAATATATTTCCTGCGATTTGCAAACGCGACTGGACATTGCCCACGATTTTGCGCGCGCTGGATTTTTTGGCGAGGCGATTGAACTTTTGGAAAATGGGGAGCACACGCGTCTCGCGTGTTCAATTCGGCGTCCCGCCGAACTGGAAGTCATCAGCGAGACGCCGATGACGGCAACCGGGACGGTCGCGCTCCCCGACCAAAGTTGGGGCGCGTTGCCGATGATTTTTTACACGCTCGGCTGGCTGCACGAAAAAATCGGCGACGGAAAATCCGCGCTGAAATTTTACCAAAACGCCAACGCGCAATCGCCGGATTATTGTTTTCCGGCGCGCCTGGAAGAAATTGAAATTCTGCAATCCGCGATGCGCGCGAATCCGAACGATGCCCGCGCGCCGTATTATCTCGGGAATTTGTTTTACGACCGGCGGCGTCATGCGGAAGCGATTCGACTTTGGGAAAAATCGGCGAAACTCGATCCGAATTTTTCCATCGTCTGGCGAAATCTTGGCATCGGCTATTTCAATATTTTGAAAAATCCGGCGAAGGCGAAAGCCGCTTACGAAAAAGCGTTTCGCGCCAATCCATCCGACGCGCGATTGCTTTACGAACGCGACCAGCTTTGGAAACGGCTCGGCGCGCGGCCGAAAAAACGTTTGCGCGAGTTGGAAAAATTTCCGCAACTGGTTTCCCGGCGCGACGATTTGAGCGTCGAAATCTGCGCGCTTTACAATCAAACCGGTCAATCGGAAAAGACTGTAAAAATTTTGGCGGCACGAAAATTTCAGCCGTGGGAAGGCGGCGAAGGCGGAGCGCTCGGCCAGCACGTTCGCGCGCAACTGGCATTGGGCCGCGCGGCATTAAATAAAACAGGGAGCGCGCCCGCCACGGGCGCAGCCGACGACGCCCTCGTCGTCGGCACGAGCGCCGTTGAACGATTAAATTTGAGTGAGACAGCCGAACGTGGTATTCGGCGCGAGGGCGCGCCGAACCGCAGCCGGGGCGGCTGCGCTCCCCAGGCAATTCTTGCGTGTGAACATTTTCAAAATGCGCTGACCTCGCCGCACAATTTGAGCGAAGCGAAACATCTGCTGGCGAATCAGAGCGATATTCATTTCTGGCTCGGCTGCGCGTTGGATTTGTCGGGCGACAAAAAATTGGCGCGCGAACATTGGCTGACGGCCGCGAATTTCAAAGGCGACTTTCAGGAAATGAGCGTGCGCGCATTTTCGGAGATGACTTTTTTTTCCGCGTTGTCGTGGGAAAAACTTGGACAAAAGGCAAAAGCGAAAAAGCTGTTTCGCGACTTGCTGGCCTACGCAAAAAACTTGCAGAAATCGAAGGCCAAAATTGATTACTTCGCCACATCGCTGCCGACAATGTTGTTGTTCGACGATGATCTGCAATTTCGGCAGGAAACGACGGCGCTGTTTTTGCAGGCGCAGGCGCAATCGGGTCTCGGAAAAAAATCCATCGCGAAAAAACTTTTGCAAACCGTTTTGCGCCGCGATCCGAACCACGCGCTGGCGGCGGATTTTTTGCGGGACATGCAATCATGATGGCGGGGGAAAACAGCTTTGAAATTCGCCGCGCGCAGGGTTTTGAAATTTATGTGCTGCGAAATTCATTCGTGGAAATTTCGGCGGTTCCCGAACTTGGCGCGAAAATTATTTCACTGAAAAATTTGCGGACTGAGCGCGAATGGCTTTGGCATCCGCCGGGCGATCTGAAATTGTTTCGCAATGAATCCGGCGACGATTTTTCCAAAAGCCCGCTCGCGGGAATTGACGATTGTTTGCCGACGATTGAATCGTGCTTTTGGCGCGGGCGCCGGTTGCCGTGTCACGGCGAAATCTGGCGCGCGCCGTTTCGCGTGGACGCAAGCGCGTGGGAAAATGGAATTTTGAAAACGCGCGCGGAATTGAAAATTTCGCCGTTTGAATTTGAGCGCACGATGGAATTGCGAGGCAACGAAATTCAAATCGGCTATCGGCTGAAAAATCAAAGCGCCGCCGAAGAGAAATTTTTGTGGGCGATTCATCCGCTGCTGAAATTACAGACGGACGACCGCCTGGAATTGCCGGATTCAACGCGATTTTTGTTGAACGGCGCGACGTGGGTGGACGCGCTGGATTCGGCGATTCCGGAAAAAAATTGCGCGAAAATTTTCGCCGCGCCGGTTCGCGAAGGCCGCGCGGCGATCAAAAATTTGCACACGCGCGACCGGCTGGAATTTGAATGGGATCCGGCGGAAAACGGCGCGCTGGGTTTGTGGCTCACGCGCGGCGGCTGGCACGGGTATCATCATTTTGCCATTGAACCGACGAACGCCGCGGATGATTCGCTGGCTGCGGCTGCCGCGCAAAATCGTTGCGGAAAAATTTCCGGAAACGGCTTCGCAAGCTGGCGGATTTGTATTCGTGTCGGCAGTTAATTTTCATGAAAATAAAATTTCTCAACAGAGCCGGATTTCATTTTATGAAAAT
>DASSNZ010000244.1:0-2008 GCA_035701135.1 Verrucomicrobiia bacterium | reverse complement strand
TGGAACACGACGATTCGTGAGACTGACTAGAAATCCGCATTTATGTTTTTTCAAATGCTCGCGATAGGAGTCAATTTGGTTCGGGCCAAAATCGCTATCAACCTTGACTTCCACAACCAAACAAAACTCGGAATCATCGCTTGAAATTCTCAAATCAAAGCGTCCTGCTTTGGTTTCTCCGGTTTCACCCTCACCACTGAACCCGAACTGCGTTTCGATTCTGAGTTTATTCAAGTCCAACCCGGAAGGAAATGGCCGTCCATCCGTTAGATGATCTTGTAATAAATCTAAGAATTTTTTCCGAAATTCGGGCGATCGTCGCAAACACCAAGCAAGGGCTTCCGTGCAGAAGTCCTCCAAAGCTGTGCGATTTTCTCTGGGAGTATAAGAAAACAACCGACAGAAAAGATTGTCCGCCCTGATGTCATCGTTTCTCATGGCAAAGAATACTCGATATACAAAAGAAAATGAACAAAGTCGGTGTGCGACACAATAAACGATTTATCATCCCGCGTTTTTCGCGGCGTAAGCGAAGAGGCGCAAAATTTATTAGCGAGTTGATCGGGCAATCAATATTCGGAATCAAAGTTGAAATTCCGTGAACTCGGAACACACGAATTCAGAGTTTGAATTTCCTTTCTTCCGTCTGGTCCGTGTCCATCTTTGTTCATTCGTGGCTGAACAATATTGAACTTTCCCAAATTCCGCTTGCGCGATGGATTCCGGCTGGTAAAGTCGCGTTCGCTTTCTCCACCTGCGGGTGGATTTTTTATTTTTCAACCGACGAACGATTGTGAAAATTTTTAGCGGCACAGCCAACGAACCCTTGTCTCGCGCGATCTGCAAATCCATCGGCATGGAAATCGGCCAATGCTCGGTCAAACCGTTCCCGGACGGCGAGACATTTGTGAAAATCGAGGAAAATGTTCGCGGCGAGGATGTTTTTGTCGTCCAGCCGACTTCGCCTCCGACCAATCATAATCTGATGGAATTATTCATCATGATTGACGCGTTGCGCCGCGCCAGCGCGGCAAGAATCACGGCGGTGCTGCCGTTTTACGGTTACGCCCGGCAGGATCGCAAAGACCAGCCGCGCGTGCCGATCACAGCCAAGCTCATCGCGAACCTGCTCGTCGCCGCCGGAGTGAACCGCGTTCTCACAATGGATTTGCACGCGCAACAGATTCAGGGATTTTTCGATATTCCGGTGGACCACCTTTACGCCGCGCCGGTGATGTACGATTACCTGAAAAAGAAAACGCTGCCCGACCTGGTCGTCGTCAGCCCGGACGTGGGCGGATTGAAAATGGCGCACGCGTATTCGCAAACGATGGAAGCCGGACTGGCGATTGTAGCCAAGCGACGCAAAAGCGCGACGGAGGTGGAATCCATGGCGGTCATCGGCGAAATCCGCGGAAAAAACGTTTTGCTCGTGGACGATTTGACGGAAACCGCGGGAACACTCACGACGGCGGCGGCGTTGTTGAAGAAAAAAGGCGCGAAGAAAATCATCGCCTGCGTTTCGCACGCGATTTTGAACGACGTGGGCGTCGAACGATTGCGAAAATCGGTCATTGACGAACTGATAACAACTGATACTGTCCTTCGCCCTGCGATTGCCGGCGTGAATATTACCACGCTGTCAGTCGCGGCGCTTTTAGGCGAGGCGATCAAGCGGATTCACAGCAATTCGTCGGTCAATTCGCTGTTTGAATTTAAAGGCGGACGCACCAGTTAGCTGGGCGAAATCGCCGGGAAAGAATTAAAAGAAAATGAAATCTGTACCATTGAACGCAAACGTCCGCACGACCGGACGACGGGCTGGCTCCAAAGCGCTTCGCGCGTCGGGCCGCATTCCGGCGGTGATTTACGGCGGCAAAAATCCGCCGCAAAGCCTTGAGGTCAACGCCAAGGAAATTTCCGACCTCATTCATCATTCTCTTTCCGAAAACCTGCTGATTGATCTTTCCGTCAAGGACGACGCGCGGCCCAAACGGCTCGCGCTCGT
>DASSNZ010000243.1:0-7440 GCA_035701135.1 Verrucomicrobiia bacterium | reverse complement strand
CAGCGCCTGGATGGTGACTTTTAAATCTTTTTGAAAACGAATCGGATCTTGGATGTGCCAGCGATATAAACCAAAACGGGTTTGTGAATCGTAATGGCCGTCCGGCCGAATGACTTGGGCGAGACCGGAATAAGGCGTGGAAAATTCCGTGTAATGCGATTGGCCGTCCGCGCCGCGCGTGTCAAAATCATACGAACCGCAAAAATAATCTTCCGTGCCTGTGCCGCAAATCGTCGGAAAATCCGTGTCGCCGTCCATGTAAAATTTGATTTCGCCCTCGCCCCACCAGCCGCTGCTGTGAACGCCCCAGGCGAGGTAAGTGCCGACGTATTGTCCGCGACCTTCGACGCCGTCGAGAATGGTATAAATTCCTTTGGTCTTGAGCGGATTTTCCCGGCGAAATTGGGCGTGGAAATATGCGGCGTCGTCCGGAACCTGGGTAAGCGTGTAATTGATCTGGTAATAAATTGTCATCTCGCTTTCATCCAGATTTTCCAAAGTGATTTTGCATTTTTTGCGGAAAGGCATTTGCCAATAGGAATTGAACGCGCTCCCGGGATTAACGCAAACGGGCAGCGAACTGATCTGGCAATATCGGCCCATGCCGCACGCGAAGAAATCGCCGAGCGGGCATTCCACCGACGCATTCGTTTCGCCGTCCCAATACATGCGAAGGATGAAATCACGCGTTTTGTCCAGTGGCGCGGGCGTCATCCAGATTTGCTGGATCGCGCCCGGACCTGTGATGTCCGCAAGCGTAAATGTTTTGTGCGCGGGGATCCGGACGTAAGGCGAAACTTTCCAGCCCTGGCCGAGTTCCCGCGCCGCGCCGTTTGCCGCAGGGCCGTTCGTGGACATGCCGCCTTTTCCTTTTTCGCCGGTGAAATTTTCCGGGCTGATGGAACGCGTTTGCGCGTCGGAAAGCCGATAAAGGTTTCCGAGATTCAGGTCCAAACCGTTGAAAGGTTCGAGCGCGAAAAGATTCAATCCGAGGCCGATTGCCGCAAGCGGAAAAAAGCAACGCAGAATTCGTTTCATGATTTTTGGAAGTTGAGTTCAATGGTCAGGCAAAATGGCGCGGATGCCAAGATGGAAATTTCAGGGCGGTCAATTGCCGATTTGAATTTATCTCTTTCTTTTACGTCTGGTTGAATCATTGTTGGCATTGTCTCTCGTCTGAGTTGCAGAATTTTAAATCGGTGATCAACACGAATTGCGTCATGAAGTCCGGAATCACATTGTTTTTTATTTTACTGGCAGTCAGCAGCGCGTTTTGCGCCGAACGTTCGGTGGATCTGGCCAATCCGCTGGTCGGCACCGCCGCTTTGGACAAACAGGAATTCATCGGCAACGCGCCGCCGCCAGGCGAGGAAATTTACAGTGGCTTCACCTGGCCCGGACCGGCGTTGCCGCATCGCGATATTCTGTTGGAACCCATCAACAAAGACCTCGCCGAAGCTGCAGGCAATCACGGCATCATCTGGCCTTACACGCATTCGCGCCACACGATGATTGGTTTTTCCAGCATGGTTTCGGGAATGACCATCATGCCGCTCGTCGGCGACTGGACCGTTCCGCCGGATCGCAGTTACGCTTCGGCTTACGATAAAAATTCCGAAAAAGCGTCGCCCGGTTATTACTCGGTTTATTTTCCGGATTACAAAATCAAGGTGGAACTGACCACGACGGAACACACCGGACTTTATCGCTTCACATTTCCGCAAACCGAAAAAGGTGTTGTGCTGCTGGACCTTGGCCCGGGCAGAGGAAGCGTGGAAATCGTGGATAATCAAACCATTCGCGGAAATTCACGCGGCAGAAATTTCGTCGCGAAATTTTCGAAGCCATTCAAATCATTTGGCACGTTCCGTCAGAACGAACCACGTCTCGAGCGCGGACGCGTCCGGCGGGATGATGTCACGAATCCCGGTTCGCGCTCGGAAAGCGGAAGTTACGCCGGATGTTATCTGGATTTTGCAACGACAAACGGCGAGCCGGTTTTGGTCAGCGTTTCCGCCGGAAGAAATTTTGACGAAGCATCGAAAAAAATCGAAACGGAAAATCCAGATTGGAATTTCGATCAGATTCGAAAACAGGATGAAGCGATCTGGAGCAAGGAATTAAATCGCGTCGAAATCAAAGGCGGAACGGAACACGAGCGGCA
Organism: Verrucomicrobiia bacterium; assembly: GCA_035701135.1. Taxonomy (GTDB): domain Bacteria; phylum Verrucomicrobiota; class Verrucomicrobiia; order Limisphaerales; family DASXHY01; genus DASXHY01. Next base: position 5,276 of record DASSNZ010000243.1, on the reverse strand, counting down.
ATTTTTTTATTCCGCGCTCTATCATTCGCTTTCCAGCCCGCGCTTGATCGCAAAAAAAGGCGAAACGTTTCGCGGATTGGATCGCCAGGCTCACGTTGCCGAGCATGACCGTTACAGCGGCATTGCGTTTTGGGACACGGGCCGGAACCAGATTATTTTGCTGGCATTGCTTGAACCCGATTTGATGACTGATGTCTTGCGCACGCATTTGGACATGGCGCGCGAATCCGGATGGATGGACACGTCGTTTCACGGCGATCACGCGATTCTCATGTATCTCGGTTTATGGGAACGCGGTTTCAATTTCGACTGGCAATCCGTTTATGAATTTCTCCGAAAGAACGCGATGGACCCGCGCGGTCCGCGCGGCAATCTTGCCGAATATCTCCAGAAAGGCTGGATTCACGACGACGTCGTCACGCATCCAAGTCCGCCTTATGCGGGCGGAAATGCGGGCGTGGCGAAAACACTGGAATACAGTTGGGACGATTACGCGCTCGCGCTGTTCGCCAAAAAACTTGGCAAGGAAGACGACTACAAAATATTTTTGGCGCGCGCGCACAATTACACGAACGTTTTTGATTCGACCATCGGATTCATGCGCGGACGCAACGAGGATGGCTCGTGGATTTCGCCGTTCGATCCGCTGGAGCCGTATTACAATTTCATGATGAAAGAAGCGAACGGCTGGCAAACGCTGTGGCTCGTTCCGCACGATGTCAAAGGCTTGGTCAATCTGTTAGGTGGACGCGAAAAATTTTGCGCCAAACTGGATGAATTTTTTTCAACGCCTTATCACCCGAAAGGCATTGCGCGCGATGTGACGGGAATGATCGGCCAGTATTGCCAGGGCAATCAGCCGGACCAGCAAGCCGCTTATTTTTACGACTGGGGCGGGCAACCGTGGAAAACGCAGGAATTGATTCGCAGAATTTTGAGCGAACTTTACGGCAGCGATCGAGATGGACTCGGCTATCCCGGCATGGACGACCAGGGTTCCACGTCATCATGGTATGTCATGAGCGCGCTTGGGTTTTATCCGGTGAATCCGGCGATTCCGGATTACATCATCGGCAGCCCGATTTTCGATGAAGCGACCATTCATCTTGGGAACGGAAAAGATTTCGTCATCGTCGCGGAAAATAATTCTCCGAAAAACATCTACATCCAGTCCGCGACGTTGAATGGCCGTCCGCTGAACAAACCGTGGTTCAGTCATTCCGACATCGCGAACGGCGGGAAATTGGTTTTCAAAATGGGCGCGAAGCCGAACAAAAATTGGGGCGTCGCGCCGGACGCCGCTCCGCCTTCCATGTCGGATTGAAATCCTGCGAACGGAGCCGCGCGAGAAAACTCCAGGGCGGATATCTAAATCTCGGTTTTCCGACTCGCCCGGGATTTCGGCGAAACGCCAGTTTCAACCTTTTCTCCCTCTCCTTTATCGTATGAAGGAGAGGGTTGGGGAGAGGATGCGTTTATTTCAGCTTAAAGGAATCCCCTCTCCTCAATCCTCTCCCCGCTTGTTCGCGGGGAGAGGAAGGAAATTCATGGGTTTCTGGAATTTAGATGCGTCCGCTCTGGAGAAAACTCGTGCGCCAGTTGCCATCGAGGGTTAATGTTTGAGAGCATTCGATGAAATTATTTTCAGGCGACCAGCCGATCACCGTGACCTCCGCGCGGGCGTGCTTCATAACAAATCAATTCGCCACGCCGGGATTGGGATCGTTGATGGGCGGACGATTCTGGGCGGGACTCGGTCAAATCGCGCTGGCGGTTGTCGGTTTTCTTTTCGTGATGGCGTGGTTTTTTCTGACGATTCTCGAAAGCTGGCATCTTGCGGAAAGCAACGCCCCGCCGAAATCCTACACGCGATTGGCGATCATCGGCGCGGTGGTTTTTGTCGTCGCATGGATTTGGTCGCTCATCACGAGCATTCAATTGCTGCGCGAGGCGAAAAGGAACCAGGCGAAATTGGGAAATTTTCCAATTGGAAAAATGGATTCTCAGGAGGATAAAAACTAATTCGGATTTGAGACAGAATGGACAGAATGTTTTCGGAGACATTCCAATTATTCTGTTAATTCTGTCTAAAAACCCCACGACGCACAAAGTGACGGCACCTCGTTTGGGCGAACTTATTGCGGGCCGGGAATTCCGATTTTATGTTTCAAACAATACGCGGCGTTTTCCACGTATTTTTCAGCCCATGCTTTCAGTCCGGCGCGTTCCTCGGACGTCAAGGCGCGAACCACTTTCGCTGGAGCACCAAGCACGAGCGAGCCGGGCGGAATCCGCGTGTGCTGCGTCACGAGCGCTTTCGCGCCGACAATGGATTGCCTGCCGATCACCGCGCCGTCGAGAATCACCGCGCCCATTCCGACCAGCACTTCGTCGCGGATCGTGCAGGCGTGAACGACCGCCGAATGCCCAACCGTCACAAAATTTCCCAGCACGCACGGAAAATCATCGGCGAGATGCAGCACCGCGTTATCCTGAATGTTGGTGTGATGTCCGACGCGGATTTTATTGATGTCGCCGCGCAGCACGGCGTTGTACCAGACGCTGGAAAAATCTCCGAGCGCGACATCGCCGAGCACGACTGCGCCGTTTGCGATATAAACGCCTTTGCCGAGTCTGGGTTGCTTGCGCAGAAATTGGTCGAGTTGTTTCTTAAGTTTTCCCACGCTCATTTTTTATCAGAAAATTCTCTTTCGGGCAGGGAAAAAGATTTTCAACGCGGAGCCGCCGAGAACGCGAAGGCTCGCAGAGTTTTATTTTCTCAGCGTGACTCCACGGTTTCGGCGACTCTGCGTTAATTCGATTTCATCAGGTGTTCAAGCGTGAGTTTTGAAACGCACTGGCGAGGACGCCCGCGTCACTTTTTTAAATTTACAAGTTGATCCGGAACTGGGAGTAAAAACCCGCCGGCTTGCGCTGACGGGTTTTTGCCCGGTTCCTCCCGCCGGATGTCAACGGCGACAGCAATGACCATGGCCGTTGACAAATCTGAAGGTTGCCGCGTTCTTCGCTCCGAAAATTTGCGGCGGCGAAATAAATTCTTTCACAATAATTTCTGTTGAAAACCACATTGTTGAGACGGCCTGTTTGAAAATCTATTCAAAGCAGATTAAAATTGAACGGGCAACACGTATGAGAAATTCTCCATCGAACCGGCCGAAGCCGCCGCGCAAACGTCTGCCGAGATCTTTCAAGGAATTAACTCCCTCGCGTCATTTCAGTCCGGGCACATTTTTTCACGAGATGGTCTGGAAAGCGCTTCTCACGCGTCGCGTCGGAGCGCAGCGCCGTCCGGTTTTTCCAAAACTCACGCCGGGACAGATCGCGATCACATGGATCGGGCACGCGTCGTTTTTAATTCAATTCACGGATTTGAACGTGCTTGTGGATCCGAATTTTGCGAACTGGCTTTTTCTGCTGAAACGCATTCGGCGGTCGGGATTGAAAATTGAAGATTTGCCGCGCATTGATCTCGTTCTGCTGACGCACGCGCATTTCGATCATTTTCACAAACCGTCGCTCCGGCAATTGCCGCATCCGAAAATCGGCGTGATGCCCTGGGGCGTCGGCGACCTGGCGCTGAATCTTGGATTCGAGCGCGTGATCGAACTGGAATGGTGGGAGAGTTTTTCGCAGAACGATTGGAAAGTGACGCTCACGCCGAGCAAACATTGGGGCGCGCGAACGTTGCGCGATCAACATCGCGGCTACGGCGGATTCATTCTGGAACATCAGGGACGCCGGATTTATCACGCGGGCGACAGCGCATTTTTTCACGGGTTTGAGGAAATCGGCCGGAGAATGCCTCCGCAAATCGCGCTCCTGCCAATCGGCGCGTATCATCCCGAATCCTTTCGGCGCGTTCACATGGCGCCGGATCAGGCGGTGAAGGCGTTCAAAGCGTTGCGCGCGGAAAGCCTGGTGCCGATGCATTACGGAACGTTTCGCCTGTCATTCGAAGACATGGAGGAACCGCCGCGATGGCTGTTGCAACTGGCCGAAGAACAGGGCTTGCTCTCGCAGGTGAAAATTCTCGAGGAAGGAACGCCCGCCGTTTTTTGAATTTCCACTGACGAAAAAATCAAACGTGTTTCGTCAGTGAAACGCCAAGCTTCAAAAGCTTACGCACATCGCCGATGGATTTTGCCTCGGCATAAATCCGCAAAATCGGTTCCGTGCCGGAGCCGCGCAGCATCAGCCAGGTGGAATCCTCCGCGACGAATTTCACGCCGTCGTAACTTTTCACGTCCGCGACAGGCGAGCGGATCAGTCGCGCGGGCGGATTCATTTTCAGAAATTCCATCAGCGCCGCGCGTTTTTCCAGCGGGAAATGCGTGTCAATCCGGCCATATTCGTGCGGACCGAATTTCTTTTCCAATCGCGCGAGCAATTTCGTTACCGGCGCGCGTTCCATCGCGAGCATTTCCAGCAACATCAGGCCCGCCGCGATGCCGTCGCGTTCGGGAATGTGGCCGGCGAATCCGATGCCGCCGCTTTCTTCCGCGCCGATCAGCACGTTGCCTTTCAACATTTCGGCGCAAATGTATTTGAACCCCACGCCGGTTTCGACGAGCGGCAAATCGTAAGCCGAGCAGATCTTGTCCACCATTGCCGTCGTCGTCAGCGCCTTTACGACCCGGCCGGTTCCGTTTCGATTCACAATCAAATGATGCAGCAACAGACAAATAATCTGGTGCGTGGAAAGATAATTGCCGCGACCATCCATGCCGCCAACGCGGTCCGCGTCGCCATCCGTGACGAGGCAGATATCGTGCGGATGTTTTTTCAAAAACGCGGAACTGCGCGCGTAATTCTTTTCGATAGGCTCGGGATTGATGCCGCCGAAAAGAACGTCATGCTTCGCGTCGAGTGTCGTCACTTTGCAACTCGTTCCGGCGAGCAATTTTTCAAAACAACCCGCGCCGACGCCGAACAATGCCTCGTGCGCAAAACGCAATTTCGATTTCGCGATCCGTTTGAAATCCACGAGTTTTTTAAGCGCGGCGAAATGCGCGGGACAAACATCTTTGACAGCAATTTTGAATTTTGAATTTTGAGTTTTGAATTGCGGCGGATTTTTATCCAGAAAACTTTCCACGGCTTTGCACGTTTCCGGATCGCTCGAACCGCCGTAAAAAGATTTCAATTTGAAACCATTGAACGCCGGCGGATTATGGCTCGCGGTAATCATCACGCCGCCGACCGCGTTGAGATTTTTTACGGCGAACGAAACCGACGGCGTCGGCGTTGGCTCCGGC
>DASSNZ010000242.1:0-7189 GCA_035701135.1 Verrucomicrobiia bacterium | reverse complement strand
CCGCTTCGGGCGCGGTGGGACTTTCCAATCGGTCCGCCATAAGAAAATTCCCGCGAAATGCCTAACGTTTAAGATTCACGAGGTCCTGCAATACCTCGTCGCTCGTGGTGATGATTTTCGCGTTGGCCTGGAATGCGCGCTGCGTGGTGATGAGGTTCGCGAATTCGTTCGCGAGGTCCACGTTGGAAAGTTCCAGCGATTTGGATTTGATCAATCCCAGCCCGCTCGTTCCCGCGGCGGACAACGTCGGCAGCGGCCCCGCCGCGCCCTGGCCGGAATACAAATTTGCGCCTTCCTTGATCAGCGCGTTGGGATTCTGAAAATTTTGCAGCAGAATCTGGCCGCGCACAAATGAAGTGCCGTCGGACAAATTCACATTGATTTTGCCCTGCGTATCTATCGAATACGAAACGATTCCCGCGTTCGGATCCGATGTGGCCGGCATTCCGGTCAGGTCAATTTTCACGTCGCCCATGGTCGTCAACCCGGCATCGGAATAACCCTGCACGCGCTGGCCGTTGTTGGTCGTCAGATAACCGTTGTCATCCACTTTAAAATCGCCCGAACGCGTCACATACTGGACATTTTGCACCGTGTCCCGCACCACGAAAAATCCGTTTCCCGAAATCGCCAGGTCCGAATCGAACTCAGTGCCGGCAATGGCGCCCTGGGTGAACTGATTGGTGACGGCGGCGGTGGTCACGCCAAGGCCGATTTGCGTCGCGTTCAAACCGCTGTTGCCGCCGCTGCTCGCGCTGGACGAGCGCAGCGTGTCGCTGAACGATTCGGCAAAATCCGTTCGCGCGGCTTTGAAGCCCGTGGTGTTGACGTTGGCAATGTTGTTGCCGATCACGTCCATTTCCTCCTGGAAACTTTGCAGTCCGCTGACGGCTGATGTGAGGGATCGAAGCATGGTATTCTCTTTTTTGTTTATGGTTGACTGACTGGCGTTGGCGCAATGGCAAACAACTGGCTCAAATCGTAATTACCGCCGTTCACCACAATGTTGGGAACTCCATCCACCATCACGACACCGCTGACCACTCCGCCGGTCAGCGTTCCGTCCGCCGATTGCAGAGTGACCGTCCGGCCGAGAAGGGAATTGGCCTGTGAAACTTGTTGCTCGCTGCGCAGCGCCGCGATGTCCGCTCCGGTGCTTTGCGCCTGGGACAGCGTGCTGAAAGAAGCCATTTGCGCGACGAAATCGGTGTTCGACACCGGATTTAACGGGTCCTGCGCCGACAATTGCGCCACGAGCAATTTCAAAAAATCATCCTGTCCCAGCGTTTGTTTCGGAATCCGGTCCTGTGTGTCGGAATCCGGATTGACGTTCGATGTGGCGATGGCGCTTACACTTGACATAATTTTTAAGCCCAGGATTCCCACCCGCGGGCGCTTTGTGTTTTTTTGGTTTTCTGAAACGCCCCGCTTTCGCGCGGCGCCGGCGGCAATTCTTCAGAAAGAAAACGCGCCTGCGGATCTCGGCCGTGTTGCTGCCCGGATGGTTGAAAATTCCGCGAACCGGCGCCGGACGAAAAATTCCACGCGGATTTGGAAAAATCGCTTTTCTGAAGCGGCAACAATTCCACATTGTGACGCGCCAAAGATTCCCGCAACTGGCCCCAATGATTTTCCGCGCCCGCCAGGTCCCCGCGCTCGCAATGAATCAAAGCCTGAACCTGCCCGTGATGACTGGCCAGCCCGAGCGAAATTTCCGTGCGCGAATCCAGCTTGAGCGAAATCGTCACCGCTTCCGCGCCGCTTCGCCTGAATGCGACCGCCTCGCCACCAACCAATTTCGACAAACGCTCCACCGCATTCGCCGCGGAGCCATCGGAAAGAACACGCGCGGCGGAAATCTCTTTTCCTGAAACCGATGTTCCGACTTTTTCAGTCAACGCAACAATCGGATTTTCTGAAATCGTTTTCTCCTTCCGCTCCGCCGCAGAGACGCCCGGCATTTCGGATTTTCCTTCCGGGCGGAACGAAATTTCCCCCCGCGCATCCAAACGCGGCAAGTTTTGCACGGTGCTCCCGGCAATTTCGTTCTGTTCGTCCGCTAATTTCATCGGCGATTCTTGTTTAGCAGCCGCCTTGCCATCCGCAATGGACGCGGGTTTTGTGGAATTCACCGAAATCCGTTGGCTGGAGTCGTCCCGTTTTTTTTCCGGTGAAGTTTCATGCGAATTGGAATTTTTTTCAGACGACGCGGGCGATTTATCGGAAACCGCTGAATGATTCTCGTCCGGTTTCGTTTGCGAATTCGACGGTTTCAATTCAGGCGAATCTTTTCGCGATTCTTCCTGAGCCTTGGGAACCGCCTGGGAAATCGAAGAGGCCGGCAAATCCGAAAAACGGTTTTGAATCGCTTCGATTTTTTCTCCAAACGAATCGCGCGCCAGTTCGCGAACTTCGCGCATGGGAACCGGCGTCGCGTGAATGGTTTGATCGGAAATTTCAGACGAAGGCAAAACGCCAACTTTTGCAACGGGAATCTCGAGTTCCGCGGAAATCTCAGCCGAAGAAATTCCGACCCGCGTCGAAAACTTTTTTTCATCATCCGAAATCCTGTTCGGAATTTCGATTTTCGATTTTCGATTTTCGATTCGTGAAATCGGCTCGTCTTGCGGAATCTGCTTCTCCTCGTGGATTTTCGACGCCGAATCCGAATTGGAAATTGAATCATCGGCCAGAACGCGAATTTTTGAATTGGCGCTTTCTGATTCCGAAATACCAATCGGTTCATTTTTCTCAACCGGTCGCGACAATTCTCTCGGAGAAATTTTTTCCAAAACCGGCGCGCGCGAAATCAGTCTTGTTTCGCTGACCGCTTTTGATTTCGATTCCGAATTGTTTTCGGGAATTGCGTTCGCATTCTTTTTCCCGTCGCGGACGGACGAAATAGAGTTTCCGGATTCATCCGGCAAATCTTTCGAAAAACTTTCCTCCAGATTCGGAACATTGGAAAAAGTTTTCGGCAAAAAAACTTGGTCATCGCGAACCGATTCCATTCGCGCATTTTTCGGAACAACTTCGGCCGCTTGAAATTGATTCGGAAAAACAGGTTGATCCGGTGTTTCCGAAACTACCATTCGCGCTCCAAAATTTTCGCCAGACGGAACCGCGCCGCGTTGATTCAATCCAGTTTGCCCCGGCATTTCCTTCGCATCACTTTCAAAAACCGGCGGAACAGAATCGGAATCCGGTTGCGATGGCGCCTTATCAAAGGCCGTCGTTTGCTCAACTTTGGGAGCCGTCGAAACGGAACCCGAAAACTTTGCAATAACAGCCGCTTGCCGCATTTTCATCGGAACCGAAACGGATTTGCGCGCCGGTCGTTCCACGCGTTCCAATCGCTCGGGAATTTCGCCGGCGTTTTCCGCGACGTTTCGCGATTTCAAATCCGGAACAGGCGCGGACGGCGCAATCGTGGCGAGCGCCATTTCGGTCATCGGATTGGAATTTTGCGCCGCGTTTTTGTCTTCTGAATTTTTCTTTCGCGAATGCGTTTTCAGGGAAACATTTCCGTCCGCCTGCGGTGTTTTATCCGTCGTTTGCGCGGCATCCGGCGACAGCGCTTGAGCCATCATTTTGAGAAAATCCGTTCGCGCCGCGCCGCGTTTCATCCCGGGCGCAACCAATTCCGGCGCGTCGCCACTCGCGGCATCCAAAGCTTGAACATTAACTGGCGTCATCATTTTGAAGTGGCGGCGACGACGGAAACCCGGACGCGTTCTGAAATATCCACGGCGCGTTTGGCTTCCGCGTCGCTTTTCTTCGCGAGCGATTCGAGAATCGCCGCGACCTGGTCCTCTTTCATAAAAAGCAGAATTTTCACAACGGACTCGTCGTCCATCTGAGAAAAAATATTCGCCGCGCCGTCCGATGACATTGCGGAATATACTTTGGCCAGCTTTTTGAGATTCGCTGTTTCATCTTCCTTGACCTGGAAAACCATTTTGTCGAAATCCATTTGCGCCTTGTAAACGGCCTGCGTGGCCTGATCCAATTCCGCGCGCTGCGTATCAAGCCGCGCGGCGAGTTCGTTCAATTGCTGCTCGCGTTTGTCCAGCGACTCTTTTTTTTCCTTCAATTCCGAAATCAATTGGTCCGCTTCCGGGCTGACAAAATTCCACGACGGCCCGCGCAGGGTCGCCATCGGTTGAAAAGCGGCGGTTCGCGCGGGCGTGACCGTCGGCGTTTTCCAAAAAAAGATTGTCGCGCCGATGTAAAGAACCGCGCCGATCAGCACAATCATCCATGTGGAGGTGAGCAGTTTTTTCATGGCATTTCTTCGGATTGATTCCAGGACAAAACACTCACGCGCCGCTGCGGCAAACTATCGAGCGTCTTTTGCTCCTCCCGCGCGCGCTCGTAATCGTAACGTTTTTTTTGCCGCTCAAAAAATTTGTCCACAACTTCGCGCTGCTGCCGCGCGGCAAGCATCGTCTGCATTGCAAAATTTTTTCGCTTTTCCGCAACGCTCAATTCCGCGGCGCATTTTTGCCGCTTTTTTTCCAGCAACAGAATGTAATCCTGCGCCTGCGCCGCCTGCGCCGCCGCGAATCCTCCGGCAATCCGTCCGCGCAATTCCTGCTGGCCCGCGTCCAGATCGCGTTGCGCCGCTTCCAATCGCGCCGACGCCTGCTGATGCGCGAGGAGCGACTGCGCGTAATGCGACATCGCTACCTGCTCCTGCCGCTGGCGCAGTGTCAGAACGGATTCCAGAGTGAATCGAAATGCTTTCATTCAGTCGCAATGCGCTGATCTGCTCCGCGTCGGTTGGATTTGCCGGCATGAATCATTGCAAAATTATTTTCTCGCATTGCCGGCCGCGGATTTTGGCGGCATCGGCGTATTCAATGTTTCTTCCAGAAGCGACCAGCTTTGCGCGGCGGCAAAACCTTCGCTTTCGGACTGGCGCAGAAAATTTTTCATCGGCTCATGCAAATGAATGCTGAGATCAATCGCGGCGTTGGTTCCGGCCGGATACGCACCGATGTTGATCAAATCCTGATTTTTGCGGTAGGTCGCCAACGCCTCTCTCGCGCGCGCGGCAAGTTTCTGTTGTTGCGGCGAAGTCAAATCCCGCATCAGGCGGCTGACACTTTCCAGCACGTCCACGGCGGGATAATGATTTTGCGTCGCCAGTTCGCGCGTCAAAACAATGTGGCCGTCAAGAATCGAACGCACCGCGTCGGCAATCGGATCATTCATGTCGTCGGCTTCGACAAGAACGGTGAACAAACCGGTGATCGAGCCGCGCTCGCCCGAGCCGGCGCGTTCGAGCAATTGCGGCAACAGCGAAAAAACCGACGGCGTGTAGCCGCGCGTCGCTGGCGGTTCGCCGACCGCAAGACCGATTTCCCGTTGCGCCATCGCGAAGCGCGTCACGGAATCCATCATCAGCATCACGTTTTTTCCGTTGTCGCGGAAATACTCCGCGATGGACATCGCGACGAACGCGCCTTTCAATCGCGCAATCGCGGGCTGATTGGAAGTCGCCACGACAATGACGGATTTGCGCCGGCCCGCTTCATCCAGATCTTTTTCGATAAATTCACGCACCTCGCGCCCGCGTTCGCCGATCAGCGCGATCACATTCACGTCCGCTTCCGCGCGGCTTGCGATCATGCCGAGCAACGTGGATTTGCCGACGCCGCTGCCCGCGAAAATTCCCAACCGCTGGCCGCGCCCGCAGGGAATCAACGTGTCAATCGCCTTGATGCCGGTGCAAAACGGCCTGGTAATCCGCTGCCGTTTCAACGGATGCGGCGGCAACAAATTCAGCGTCACATGATCGCGCGCTTCGATAATGCCGAAGTCGTCCAGCGGATTTCCGAGACCGTCAATCACCCGTCCCATCAACGATTCGCCGACGGGAACTTTCAGCGTATTTCCGAGCGCGATGACTTCGCTGCCCGGGTGAATGCCGCGAAGTTCGCCCAGCGGCATGAGCAGCACGTGATGATTCCGAAATCCGACCACTTCCGCCAAAGTCGAACCGTCGTTTCGCGCCGATTCAATGCGGCACAATTCGCCCACTGCCGCGAGCGGCCCTTCCGATTCAATGACCAGCCCGATCAGTTGAACAACGCGTCCGTGGCTGCGGGTGACTTGCGTTTCATGCACGCGCCGCAACAAACTTTCCATCCGGCCGGAGGAAATGGATTCGCTCGGCGCGATCACGGCAGCAAACTCCTTTTCAAAAGATCTATTTTTGTTTCGCGCCGCGCGTCCACGGTTCCGAATCGCGTTTGCACAATGCAGCCGCCGCGGGTGACTTCGGGCGAGGCAACGAAATGAAATTCATTGGTCCCGTCATTGGAGTTGAGAATCGCCGCGTCCGCTTTCTGCAACAATTCCAGATCGGCGGAATGCAATCGAATGGTAAATTGCGCGGTTCCCTCCACCTGCGACAGCGCGTCGCGGATCGCGGCCTCGATGATCGGCGCGGAAATCGGAATATCGGCGACGATTTTTTGCGCAACGCTCAATGCGAGCGACGCCATCATGTTTTCCGTATCGCGAATCACCTGCGGCACGGCATCGCGCAACGCCGCGAGCGCGCCGTTCACCAGATCGCGAACCTCCGTTTGTTGCCTGAGCCGTTGTTCATTCAACGCATTTTCCGCGTCGCGCCGTCCGCGTTCGTAGCTCGCCTGCAATTCCGCGTCGGCGGGCGACGTGCATTTTTCCGATTCGATTCTCGCGTCGCTTTTCAGCATGACATCGCGCAGCGGCCGCGGCAGTGGAATGGATTCAGACCAGGAGTTCATCGCGTGACGTGTTCCTGATTTCAATGTCAATTTCGCCGTCGGTTTCCAGCTTGCGCACGGTTTCGATAATGCGCGCCTGCGCGGCTTCGATTTCGCGTTTTTTGATCGAACCGAGAAAACTGATTTCCTCGTTCACCGTGTCGGCGGCGCGTTTGGAAATGGACGAAAGCAATTTCGCCTTCAGCGCGGCGTTGGCGTTCTTGAGCGAAATGGCGAGATCGCGCGTGTCCACTTCGCGCATGATTTTTTGGAGCGCCGCGACTTCGAGCATGGCGAGATCCTCGAACGTGAACATCTTTTGGCGGATGGCCTGGCCGAGTTCGGGATTTCGTTTGTCCAGTTCCAGCAACATGGATTGGCTGAGCGTTTTATCCAGAGAATTCAAAACGTCCGCCGCGCTTTTTACGCCA
>DASSNZ010000241.1:0-8196 GCA_035701135.1 Verrucomicrobiia bacterium | reverse complement strand
ACCGTGACCGCGGGACAGGATGCCAGCTTCACCGTCGCGGCATCCGGCGCTCCGGACGTTGCGTATCAATGGTTGAAAGATGGAACCAACGCGCCGTATGCAACCGCCAACAGCGCAACGCTTCTCATTCCGAACGCGCAGACGACCGACGCTACCACCTACTCGGTAATCGTATCGAATGCCGGCGGCAGCGTCACCAGCAGCGTGGTTTCGCTCACGGTCATCGTTCCGGAACCGCCCGTCCTGGATGGCGGTTCGCTCCATGTGATGAACGACGGTAATCTCCAGTTCTCCTTCAGTGGAACCGAAAACGCCGCTTATCGCGTCTGGGCAACCACCAACGTATCTCTGACACCGGTTACCAGCACCTGGACGTTGGTCGGCAGCGGGATTTTCGGCGCGGCGCCGGTGCCGTTCACTGACATAAATTCAACCAACTTTCCGCAACGGTTCTATCTCATCACCTCACCATAATGTCTCGGCGAGGTTGGCTTGGTCCGCCACGGTTTTACGCGAGCGCCGGAAGAAATTCCGGCGCTCATTTTTTCGTGTTCACTCCCCGCTCAAATTGTAAACTCCCGGAAATGCGACCCGTCCGTGCCAGTGAAAAATCCAAACATCACCAGGAAAAAATTCGCCGGCTCGTCGCGCTCCAACTCGTCTGGTTTGCTAAAAATTCGCGCGATCTCCCATGGCGACGAACGCGCGATCCTTACGCAATCTGGGTTTCGGAAATCATGCTGCAACAAACGCAGGTGAAAACCGTGATTCCCTATTGGGAACGCTGGATGCGCGAATTGCCGACGATTGAATCTCTGGCCGGCGCGAGTTCGGAAAAAATTCATAAACTCTGGGAAGGACTGGGTTATTACACGCGCGTTCGCAATATGCAAAAAGCCGCGCAGTTCATCGTTGCAAATCATGGCGGAAAATTTCCTGAGAAATTTGATGACGTTCTCGCGCTTTCCGGCATTGGACGCTACACCGCCGGCGCGATTTGCAGCATCGCTTTCAATCAGCCCACGCCGATTCTCGACGGCAATGTCATTCGCGTGCTGACGCGCGTTTTTGCGATCGGCGAAAATCCGCGCGATAAAATCACAAACGGGCGGTTGTGGAATCTGGCCGAAGAACTGGTTCAAAACGCGAAAACCAAAGCTCCAAACTCGAAAATCAAAACCCGTAACTCGAAACTAGAAACTAGAAACCCGAAATATTCCTGCTCGGCTTTGAACGAATCGCTGATGGAACTCGGCGCGCTGATCTGCACGCCGCGTTCGCCGCGTTGTTTGATTTGTCCGATTGCAAAACATTGCCGCGCGAGACAGCTCAATCGCGTGGAGGAATTTCCAAATTCCGCCAAGCGCGCGGAAATCACGGAACGCCGCTTTGCCGCTTTCGTTTTGGAGCGGAATGGAAAATTTCTCGTTCGCCAACGTCCGGCCGGTGTCGTCAACGCGCATCTCTGGGAATTTCCTAACATCGAATTTTCCGGCGGGAAAACCGATTTCCGCGCGCTCGCCAAATCTGTTTTAGGTTTCCCGCCGAAAACATTTCAATCTCTGGGCACAATCCGACATTCCATCACACGCTATCGCATCGCGCTGGAAGCATTTTCGGTGAACGGAATTCAAAGCCCGCGCGTTTCGCCGGATTCCGCGCGCTGGCTTTCGATTGCGGAGTTGCGAAAGCTTTCTTTTCCCAGCGCGCACGGAAAAATTCTGAAATGGATTTCGGACGAGCGCGATTCAGCGCGGCGAAGCCAATACTGAAGAGGATGGAAGATGGAGAATGGAGGAGAGCAAACAACAGCGAAAAATATTTGCGAAAATGAAGAGGCGCTCTCCGTAAAATTTCTCGCGACCAAAACTTTTTCCTGAAATTCGAATCATTTTTCGCGCGAATTTCTTCTTCGCATTGACTTTGCGCGAAAATTAAGCGACCACAGAAACGGTTTTTAACGCCGCGCGTTTCTCACTCAACGCCGGCAGAAATGGAGACAAGATGCGATTGAAAGATAAAGTAGCGCTCATTACCGGCGCGGCCAGCGGCATTGGAAAAGCGATTGCCATTCGTTTTGCGCAGGAAGGCGCGCACGTCGTCGTGAATTTTCATCCCGGCGGAAAACACAGCGGCGACGAAGCGAAAGCGGATCTCGTTCAGTTTGATCCCGACGCAATTGCCATCGGCGCGAACGTAAATAATCGCACCGAGGTCGAGGCGATGGTTGATCAGACGGTGAAACGTTTCGGGCGGCTCGACATCGCCGTGAACAATGCGGGCATCGAAATTAAAAAACCGTTTCTCGACGTAACGGATGACGAATGGAACAAAGTTATTTCCGTCAATCTTTACGGCTCGTTTCTGGTGAGTCAGATCGCCGCGCGGCAAATGGTGAAACAAGGCCAGGGCGGAAAATTAATTTTCATTTCGTCCGTGCACGAAGACATTCCGTTCGTCGGTTATTCGGCTTACTGCGCGTCGAAAGGCGGCATCCGAATGCTCATGCGGAATCTCGCGATGGAACTGGCCGAACACAAAATCAACGTGAACAACATCGCGCCCGGAGCGATCGCCACGCCGATCAACCAGGCGGTTTTGAAAAATCCGGAGGAAAAGAAAAACGCGATCAGCGAAATTCCGTGGGGCCGGTTTGGAAAGCCGGAGGAAGTCGCCGCCGTCGCGCTTTTTCTCGCAAGCGCGGAATCGGAATACGTGACGGGCAGCACGTATTACGTTGATGGCGGATTGACCCAGCAGGTCACGAAATATTGATTTGTTGTCGCACCATGCTTTTTGGAAAAAATTTCTTTTTCGTCGCGTCGCTCGGTTTTCTCATTGCGGCGGCGGGTTGTTCAAGCATCGCTCCGAAAACTGCTTCCAATTATTTTGATTCCTGGGCCGCCGGCGATTCGCCGCGTGAAATCGGCGGGCGTGTCGCGAAAAGATTTATCGCCACGCCGCATCCGAATTTTGGATTTCCCACGCCGCCTCACGACATAACCTATCCGGAAACCTGCACCTGGTACGGCGGCCTGACGTTCGCCAGGGTGGCGGGTGACACGAATCTGACCGCGCAATTGATTGAGCGTTTTGAACCGCTTTTCGGCGCGGAATCCAAATTGATTCCTCGTCCCGTGAATGTGGATTCCACCGTTTTCGGCGCGGTGCCGCTTCAGATTTATATCGAAACGAAAAATCCGAAGTATCTCGAACTCGGAAAAATGTTCGCCGACAAACAATGGGAAATTCCCGAAGGCCGGGCCAGAGAACGGTTGAAACCGGAAACGCTCGACTGGATAAAACGCGGTCTGAGCTGGCAAATGCGATTCTGGATTGACGACATGTATATGATCACGCTTGTCGAAACGCAGGCGTATCGCGCAACCGGCGATGAGAAATACATTGATCGCGCCGCACGTGAAATGGTCGCTTACCTCGACGAATTGCAACAGCCTGACGGTCTGTTTTATCACGCGCCCGACGTTCTGTTTTTCTGGGGACGCGGCGACGGCTGGATGGCGGCGGGCATGAGCGAATTGCTGCGGTCGTTGCCGGAAAATCATCCGAGCCGCGCGCGAATCATGGCGGGCTACAAAAAAATGATGGCCGCGCTTTTGAAATATCAGGACGCCAACGGCATGTGGCATCAATTGATTGATCGGCCGGACGCGTGGCCGGAAACCTCGTGCAGCGGAATGTTCACTTTCGCTTTTGTCACCGGCGTGAAAAACGGCTGGCTTGACGCGAAAACGTACGGTCCCGCCGCGCGCAAAGCGTGGCTCGGATTAATCAAATACATTGACGCGAACGGCGATATTCACGAAGTCTGCGAAGGAACGAACAAGAAAAACAGCCTGCAATATTATCTCAATCGCAAACGTAACATCGGCGACATGCACGGACAGGCGCCAGTCCTTTGGTGCGCGACGGCGTTGCTCAGATAATTTGAGGTTAAGCTCAAATTTACGTTTCCAAACTCCTGAAATTCGCAATCTTGCGCTTTCTGAATCGCCTGATAATTTCCGCGCATGAAACGCATTTCTTCAATTGCCTTCGCCCTGTTCTGCGTCGTCCAAATTGCCAGCGCTCAAACCGATGATGGTTTCGTCAGCATTTTCGACGGCAAGACATTCAACGGCTGGAAAACTTCCGCCGAAAATACAAACACGTGGAAAATCGAGGACGGCGCTTTCGTCACGCGCGGCAAGACCTGCCATCTTTTTTATGTCGGCGATCCGAAGCCATTCAAGGATTTCGAGTTGAAGGTGGACGTGATGACCGAGCCGCATTCGAACGGCGGAATTTATTTTCACACGAAATATCAGCCGACCGGCTGGCCCCGCACGGGTTTTGAATGCCAGGTGAACGTGAGCCACAGCGACTGGAAAAAAACCGGCAGCCTCTACGACATCGTGAATCTTGGTTATACACCCGCCAGGGACAATGAATGGTGGACGCAGGACATCACGGTCAAAGGCAACAAAGTCACCGTGAAAATCAACAACATCATCGTGCTCGAATACACCGAACCGCCGGGCGCGCAGCCGGGAAAAGATTTTACACGCAAGCTGGACGAAGGAACTTTCGCGCTTCAGGCGCACGATCCCAAAAGCGTCGTTCGTTACAAAAATATTCGAGTGAAGCGATTGGATTAAGTCAGGAAAAATGAGGAGCGCGCGCGGCTCGCGTGCGGTTTTCGGCGGCTCGCCGGAAACGTTTCAAAATTTCCTCACGCGGAACTGAAATAATTTCGAGGAATGTTTTGGGCGGCTCGGCCAAAACAGCACGCCAGCGGCGTGCGTTCCCCGCGTGTTCGCTTTCGTAATCTTCTCGCGTCAGCGAAATTTACTTGATCAATTCTTCCGCGATTTGCACCGCGTTGAGCGCCGCGCCTTTGAGCAATTGATCGCCGGAAACCCAGAAACACAATCCGTTGTCCAGCGCGCAATCCGTTCGGATGCGTCCGACTTCGCAATTGTATTTCTCGGAAGTGAACAACGGCATCGGATATTTTTTATTTTCCGGTTCATCCACGACATCCAGTCCGGGCGCTTTTTTCAGAACGGCGCGGGCGGATTCCACATTGACCGGCTTTTCAAATTCCGCGCTCACGGAAATGGAATGCGAACGATAAACCGGCACGCGCACACACGTCACGCTCGCGCGAAACGCGGGATGATGCATGATCTTGCGCCCTTCATTTTCCATTTTCATTTCCTCTTTCGTGTAGCCGGTTGGCAAAAATGAATCCACCTGCGGCAACACGTTAAAAGCGATTTGATGCGGATAAACTTCCTTCGTCACCGGTTCGTTCCGGACGGTTTGCCCGACCTGACGCTCCAGTTCTTCAATGGCTTTCGCGCCGGTGCCGGAAACCGCCTGATAGCTCGACGCAAAAATGCGTTTCACGCCAAACGCCGCGTGCAACGGATACAATGCCATTAGCGTGATCGCCGTCGTGCAATTCGGATTCGCGATAATGCCTTGATGTTTTTTCACATCGCCCGGATTGATTTCAGGAACCACGAGCGGAACGTTTTCGTCCTGACGAAACGCGCTGGAATTATCCACAACCACGCAACCGGCTTTCACGGCTGCGGGCGCGAATTCTTTGGAAATATTTCCTCCGGCACTGAACAGCGCGATGTCAATTCCCGCAAACGAATCTTTGGTCAGCTCGGCGACTGTGATTTCCTGGCCGCGAAATTTCAATTTTTTTCCGGCGGAACGCGCGGACGCGAGCAGCGTCAATTTCCCGACCGGAAAATTGCGTTTTTCCAGCGTCTTGATCATTTCGACGCCAACGGCGCCCGTCGCGCCAACCACGGCCACATGCGGATTTTTATTCATAAAAGGCCGGAAAATATAACGACTGCTTCCGACGTGTCAACGCGCCCGCCCGTTGAAAAACAAACGCGTGGATTTCGCGAGGAAGAAAAACCGCTGCGTTCAGAAAGTATTCGCCATGACGCGGCTCTGTGCCTAATTTGTCCGCGTTGGGCGCTTGGCGCAGCGGTAGCGCGTCTCGTTTACACCGAGTAGGTCGGGGGTTCGAATCCCTCAGCGCCCACCATTTTTTTCGCGAAAATTTTTGGAATCAAACACCCGCCGGAGATTCCACCGCGCGCGGCGCATCAGCCAATTTTTCAAATCCCCAGCGCAGCATCCGCTCCGTGGTTTCCCACGAAATGCACGCGTCGGTAATCGAAACGCCATAGCGCAAGTCG
This sequence comes from Verrucomicrobiia bacterium, assembly GCA_035701135.1. GTDB lineage: Bacteria > Verrucomicrobiota > Verrucomicrobiia > Limisphaerales > DASXHY01 > DASXHY01. The sequence continues at coordinate 1,966 of DASSNZ010000241.1, read as the reverse complement.
GATGACTTTTCAGGAATCGGTTGATTGCCTTCGTGCAAATAACTTTCCAGCATCGCACCGATCACCGATCGAGTTCCGGCCGCGCGCTGCTCGATGATGCTGCGCCAGACATCTTCCTGCCGCGCGGGTTGTTTGCCGGAATTCGCGTGACTGCAATCCACCATCAACACCGGCGGCAAACCGGCCTGCGTCAATTTCGTTTCCGCGTCGCGAATGCTTTTCGCGTCGTAATTCGTTTGGAGCCGTCCGCCGCGTAAAACGACGTGACCGTCCGGATTTCCCGAAGTTCGCACAATGCTTGTGAAGCCGTCCTGATCAATGCCGAGAAAACTGTGCGCCGCGCGCGCCGAACACATCGCGTCCACCGCGATTTGCAAACTGCCGTCCGTTGCGTTTTTAAATCCGACCGGCATGGAAAGACCGCTCGCCAGTTCGCGATGCGTCTGGGATTCCGTCGTGCGCGCGCCGATTGCCGCCCAGGTGATCAGGTCCGCGATGTATTGCGGAATAATGGGATCGAGAAATTCCGTTGCGGCGGGCAGTCCCAGCGCGGTGATGTCAAGCAACAGTTTTCGCGCGATTTTCAATCCGGCCTCGATGTTCTGGGAATTGTCGAGAAATGGATCGTTAATCAAGCCTTTCCAACCGACAGTTGTGCGCGGTTTCTCGAAATAAACGCGCATCACGATTTCCATCCGGCTGGAAAATTCATCGCGAAGCGCCGTGAGCTTTTTCGCGTATTCCATCGCGCCGTCCGCATCGTGAATCGAGCAAGGCCCGACGACGACCAACAGGCGCGGGTCCTGGCGATGCAAAATGCGCGTGACCGTTTCGCGACTGCGCGCGACGGCAGCGACGGCGTTTTCCGGCGCGGACAATTCCGTTTTCAAAGTCCGCGGCGCGAGCAGCCGGACAATTTCTTTAACATGTAAATCCTGAGTCCGAAACATCCCGGTCAGTATACCAGCGAACGATTCCCGCGAAAGTTTTTATCACGGAATGCGTCGGCGCAGAATTTCAGTTCTTTTTCCCGGGAGCGCAGCCGCCTCGGCTGCAGTTCGGCGCGCCCTCGCGCCGAACACCGCGGCGCAATTCAATACCAAATGGTTCGACGATTCCGCACCTCAATATCAGTCGTGAGGGCCGCTGCTGATTGCGCCCGGGGCGGGCGCGCTCCCTATTTCAACTGCGTTGGTCCGACTCAGAGCGACAACACATGGGCCGGAGTTACCGAATCACCCAGCCCGCAGGTTGGCCTTGAGGAAACATCCGTCACAGCGTAAGTGCCGCCTGCCGGGCAACGCGGGATTTCCCCCGCAGCCGAACGACCGAGGTAAGGCTTGGCATCATCCAAAGTAACGGACGAAGCCGGACCGCCGCCGTTCTCCAAGGCCCATTGTTGAACCGCACTATCCAATTGCTGGAGGTTGCTGATACAGGCATCGGCCTGTGAGGTTTGCCTGGCACGCACAAAATTGGGAATCGCAATTGCCGCCAGCAGGCCGATGATGGCCACGACAATCATGATCTCAACGAGCGTGAATCCCGATATTCGGGAGATTTTAACTTTCATACTTCTTGCCTTTCACTTCGCGGTGTGAACCCGGCAAGGGCGGTTTATTATTGCTATGTTTGTTCACGTATTGCCCGTTACCGACCGCAACATTGAGAATTAAAGCAATAATGACGCCACTTTTTTGACAGTTGAGGAGACTGTAAGTCCGAAGGCTGGCAGGAGCGCAACTTGACACCCGCACCAAACAACGGATTGAACTTTTGAAATTCAAAAGGGCTGATCACTCCCTCTCTTCGGAGCGAAGCCGGAGGAGAGGGTCAGGGAGAGGGGATTTCGAGCTAAAAACAACCTCACCCTGACCCACTCCTCCGGCTTCGCTCCGAAGAGAGGGAGTGATCAGCCCTTTAGAATTTCAAAAGTTCAATCCGTTGTTTGGTGCGGGTGTCAAGT
>DASSNZ010000240.1:0-4322 GCA_035701135.1 Verrucomicrobiia bacterium | reverse complement strand
ATTTTCCAGCCGCTCGATTTTGCGGAGAATTTGGCCGGCTTCGCGTTTCGGAATTGAGCGCAAATCTTCCAGCGCGGAAGATGCAAATTCTATTTGATAGCGTTGGATTGCCACAATTCTCCCGGAATTTACGTACCCACTTTTTCCACCTGTGCCAGCAATGCTTCAAATTCGCGCAGGCTCGGCTTGATTTCGCGCGGTTTGCCGACGTGGCCTTGCACGGCGTCGAGCGTTTTCAATCCGTTGCCGGTCACGCAAAGCACGGCGGATTCGTTGCGCGGAATTTTGCCGGATTCAATCAGCTTCTTCGCCACGCCCACGGTCACGCCACCTGCGGTTTCCGCAAAAATGCCTTCCGTCTCGGCGAGCAATTTAATCGCGTCGCGGATTTCGTCGTCCGTCACGTCCTCGGCTGCGCCGCCGGTTTCTTTCATCACGCGCAGCGCGTAAAAACCGTCCGCCGGCGTGCCAATGGCGAGGGATTTGGCAATCGTGTCGGGCTTGACCGGCTTGAAGAAATCGAGTCCGGCTTTTTGCGCGACGGAAATCGGCGAACAGCCGGTTGCTTGCGCGCCATGAATTTTGCAATCGCCGGATTTCACGAGTCCGAGTTTGGCGAGTTCCTGGTATCCTTTGTGAATTTTTGTCAGCAACGAACCGGACGCCATCGGAACGACCGTATGCTGCGGAATCTGCCAGCCGAGTTGCTCGGCAATTTCGTACGCCATTGATTTTGAACCTTCGGCGTAATACGGCCTCATGTTCACGTTCACAAATGCCCAACCGAATTTGCCCGCAATTTCGGCGCACAACCGATTCACTTCGTCGTAATGGCCTTTGATGCCGATGACGTTCGCGCCGTAAATGAGCGAATTCAAAATTTTTCCCTGTTCGAGATCGTGCGGAATAAAAACGTAGGATTTCAATCCGGCGCTCGCGGCGTTGGCGGCGACGGAGTTCGCCAGATTTCCGGTGGACGCGCACGCGACGGTGTCAAAGCCAAGTTCTTTGGAACGGCTCAACGCGACGCTGACAACGCGATCTTTGAAGGAAAGCGTGGGATAATTCACGGCGTCGTTTTTGATCCACAATTCGCGAATGCCGAGTCGTTTGGCGAGGCGATCGGCTTTGATGAGCGGCGTGAAACCGACTTGAAGCCCGACCGTGGGATCACTTGCGACCGGGAGCAATTCGCGATAGCGCCACATGCTTTTCGGGCGCGAGTCAATTGCCTGGCGCGTCAGGGAAGTTTTGATGAGATCGTAATCGTATGCGACTTCGAGCGGGCCGAAATCGAATTCACAAACGTGCGTTGCTGCGAGCGGATATTCGCGTCCGCACTCACGGCATTTGAGCGCCTTCATGTAACTGTTCTTTTCACTCATAAATTTAAAATTTGCCACAGGGACACGGAGTTCGCGGAGGTGCTTATGCACGCCCGCCATTTTCTCTGCGTTCCGATGATTCTGAGGCTGTTTGTCTTTTAAACAAAAAGCCCCGACTCATGCGAGAAGGGGCTGCAAAAAATTTTATGCTCTTCTCATTTTCCCCGAAGCGGACGACGAATGGCGTGTCCGGCGTTCGAGCTGGAATTGGCACCTGCATTGAAATGGAATCTCAACCGGTTGCCGTGGCGTCTTCGGGCCAGTCCCTCAACCACTCTGCATGAGACCGTTATATCAACGGATGCGGATAGCTTGATATTAGCCGATTCGCCTGTCAACAGGATTTTCGGACATGCAAATGGCGCAGTCCGAATGAAAATCCGATTCAGCGGCAAAGCTCGATTTTTAAGGACGTTTGCCGCGAATTTCCCGACCGGTTTTCCCGCAGTTGCCGGAATCAGCGATTACAAAAAATCTCGCCTTGAGCGCCGGAGCGCGGACATAATTCCCGGACTGATGATAAAATTTTTGCGGAGAGTCTGGAGTTTTCTTCTGCCTTACAAGACGCGGCTGATCCTCGGGCTTTTGAGCGGCTTTCTTTTTTCGCTGTGCACCGGCGCGCTGTATGGCGCGATCAAACTGGTGGTCAACGCGGTGTGGCCGGACCTCGCAAAAACCGGAACGTTGCACGATGCGATTTTGCGCGCGCCAAAATTCATTCAGCCTTTTCTGGAGAAAGTGGCCGTGCATCTGCCGCAATTCCACGCGCCTTACTCAAAAACGGAATTGATCCTGATCGTCTCGCTGATTCCGTCCATCATGCTCCTGCGCAGTTTGTTCAATTACCTGAGCGTTTACCTGACGAACTGGGCTTCGACGCGCGCCATTGCCGATCTCCGAACCCGGACGTTCGCGCACCTGCTGAACCTGCCGCTGAGTTTCTTTAGCGAGTCCAATACCGGCGACCTGATTTCGCGCATTTCCAATGACACCCTGACGCTGCGGCTGATCATGGGCAACACGCTGTCGTCGCTTCTCAAAGATCCGATCACGATTATTTTTCTGCTGTTCCTGCTGTTCTCGCAACAGCCGTTGCTGACGTTTTTTGCCGTGATCGTGCTGCCGGTCTGCATCGTGCCCATCATTATTTACGGCCGCAAAGTCCGGAAATCCGCCAGGGAAATGCAAAACCACGCGGCGTCGCTTTCCAAAATCATGCACGAATCGTTCACGGGCAATCGCATCATCAAAGCCTACAATCTCGAAGACGCGGTGCAGAAGGATTTTCGGAAAACGATTCATAAATTTGTCAGCCACACGATGCGCGTGGTGCGGGCGAACGAACTTCCAAGCAGCGCGATGGAATTTCTGGGCGGCGTGGGAATCGCGCTTGTTCTGGGTTATGTGGCGTTGCACGGAAAGAAATCGCCGGGCGATTTCATCGCGTTCATCATGGCCATTTTCGCGATGTATCAGCCGATCAAATCGCTGACGCGAATGCACAATCAGGTGCATCAGGCGCGATCCGCCAGCCAGCGCGTCTTTGAATTGCTCGATACCGAAAGCACGATCGTCGAACCCAAATCACCCGTGCCGCTCAAAGCCGCCGGAGCGGACATCCATTTCGATCACGTGGATTTCCGGTACGGCGAAAAACCCGTTTTGAGAGACGTGAATCTGACGGTCAAAAGCGGCCGGCTCGTCGCGCTGGTCGGCAGCAGCGGTTCGGGAAAAACGACGATGACGAATCTGCTGTTGCGCTTTTACGATCCGCAACGCGGCGCCATCCGGATTGGCGACACGGATATTCGCGAGGTCGCCGTGAAGGATTTGCGGCGGCAGATCGCGCTGGTGACGCAGGAAACGATTTTGTTTCACGATACAATTCACCGGAACATCGCGCTCGGGCGTCCGGACGCGACGGACGCGGAAATCGAAGCCGCCGCCCGCGCCGCCAACGCGCATGAATTCATCATTCAAAAACCCGGCGGTTACGACTCGGTCGTCGGCGAAAAGGGAATCAATATTTCCGGCGGTCAGCGCCAGAGAATTTCAATCGCCCGCGCGATTCTGAAAAACGCGCCGATTCTGGTGCTCGACGAGGCGACGAGCGCCCTGGATTCCGAATCCGAGCGGACGGTGCAGGCGGAACTGGAAAAATTGATGGAAGGGCGCACGACGATTTGCATTGCGCACCGGCTTTCGACCATCCAGAAAGCGGACTTGATCGTGGTGATGAGCGAGGGAAAAATCGTCGAAACCGGGACGCACGCGGAACTTATTGAGCGCGGAGGAGTTTATAGGAGATTATACGAGCTCCAGTTTCAGGGATGAAACGCGGAGCCGGTTGAATTATGCAAAAAACTTTGAAGATTCTTGGCGGAATTGGCGTGTTTGTGGCGATTGTGCTGGCCGGCATCGGCGTCGGCTGGCTGGCAAGCCGCGGCTCTCCCGAAAAACCCGCGAAACCCGCGCCCGAACCGCCGCCGATGACCGAAGCCGCGCCGCCCGTGGTTGAGCCGATGCACGTTGCTCCAAAACCGTCGGTCACACCCGCGCCCGCTCCCGCAGTCGTTCCCGTCGCGGAATCCGTTCCCGCCGAAACCAATTCGCCGACGATTCTGACGAATTGGGAGGACAGGCTGGACGACATTCTCGGTTCCGACGACGACGACACCAACAAAGTGCGGCAACTGTTCGCGGTTTTTCCGAATTTGCCGCCGGACGGCCAGGTCGAAGTGGCGCAGCATCTTTCCAATCTGGTCGAGGACGACGATTACGCGCCGCTCGGGAAATTGCTTACCGATCCGAAATTGCCGCCGGACGTTCTGGATGAATTGATGTCCGACCTGCTCAATCGCCCGAACGCGACCAAGCTGCCGCTTTTTTTGGAAGTCGCGTTCACGCCCAATCATCCGGAAGCGGAAGAAGCCAGGG
>DASSNZ010000239.1:0-5618 GCA_035701135.1 Verrucomicrobiia bacterium | reverse complement strand
TTACGTGAAATTGAACCAGGAACTCATCGCCAATTTGCAGCAATGACATCGCCCGCCTTCGCTCTTGCGCGGCGCGGACGCGCGTTGCGGTTTGTTTTTACCGGCCTCAACGTTGCTTTCGCCGCGATGTGTTTTTCCGTTTCCGCGCAGGTGAAACCCGCGGCCATTCTCCAGGATTTGAAAAGTTTTCGTGAAATGGGAAGCGTGCTTTACGTCGCCGCGCATCCCGATGATGAAAATACGCAATTGATCACTTATCTCGCCCGCGGACGCGGCTATCGCACGGCGTATCTTTCCATGACGCGCGGCGATGGCGGTCAAAATCTGCTCGGGCCGCAACTCGGACCGGAACTGGGCGTCGCGCGAACGCAGGAATTACTTGCCGCGCGGCGGCTGGACGGCGGACGCCAGTTTTTCACGCGCGCGATTGATTTCGGTTTTTCCAAGGATTACCGCGAGACGCTGAAAATCTGGAACAAGCAGGAAGTTCTGTCCGACATCGTGCGCGTCATCCGCGAATTTCGTCCGGACGTAATGGTCACCCGATTTTCTCCGAAGCCCGGCAACACGCACGGGCATCACACCGCCTCGGCGGTGCTGGCTTTGGAAGCCTTCAAACTCGCCGGCGATCCGAAAGCGTTTCCCGAACAACTCCACGATTTGAAACTGTGGCAGCCGAAACGCATTCTCCAGAACGGCGGCGCGTTCGGCGGCACGGCGACTTCCGCAGGCGCGCCGGTCGTGCGGATTGAAGTGGATGGAACCGATCCGGTTCTCGGCGAAACGTTCGCCGAAATCGCCGGGCGCAGCCGCGCGATGCACAAAACGCAAGGCTTTGGAAATTTCGGACGCGGCGGAGGCGGACCGCGATGGGAAAATTTTCAATTGCTCGACGGTGAACCCGCGACAAACGACATCATGGATGGAATTGACCTGACGTGGAATCGCGTCCAGGGCGGAAGTGAAATTGCCGCGCTGGCGGACGCGGCAGTCGCGAATTTCAATTCCGCCGATCCCGCCGCGAGCGTTCCCGCGTTGTTAAAAATTCGCGCGAAACTCGCCGACGTTCCCAATGATCCCGTCGTCGCCGACAAGCGTAAACAGTTGGACCGCATTTTGGAATCGTGCCTCGGCCTTTCGGTGAAAACGACCATCGCGCATTCCGAAATTGTGCCCGGCGAAAAAATGCAACTTCACTATTCCGCAATTATCCATTCGAGTGTTCCCGTTCGATGGATCGGAGCCTATCCGCTTTCCGATTTTGGCGAAAAATCTGCGGCCACAGCAGCGATTGACCTTGTTTCCAATCAACCATCGAGCCGGACGGCCATTGCAACGTTACCGCTCAACACGCCGCTCACACAACCGTATTGGCTGCGCGAAAAACCCGAGACGGGAATGTATCGCGTTGGCAATCCTGCGCTGATCGGTCGTCCGGAAAATCCGCCGGTGTTTCCGATCGAACAAGTATTTGAAGTTGGCGGACAGACTTTGGTGATTGACGATCAACCGGTCGAGCCGACGACAAATGACGTGAGCGGAATCGGTGGAAAAAAATTGGACGTGATTCCTCCCGTGTGGCTCAACTTTGCGTCGGAAGTGAAATTGTTCGCTCCCGGCGCGACGCATTCCGTGGAAGTGGAAGTTTCCGCGTCGCGTCCGAATATCGGCGGCCAATTGCAATTGGATTCGCCGTCCGGCTGGGAAGTGAAACCGGCCTCGGAAAATTTCAAACTCGCAAAAGCCGGCGACACCGCGCGATTCATGTTTACCGTTACCGCGCCAAAAGAACCGACCGTTTCCGAAATTTCAGCGCACGCGACGGTTGATGGTTCACGGTTCAGCAGCAAGAAAATTGAAATCGCCTACAGCCACATTCCGTCGCAGTTATTGCAGCCGCCGGCGGAATTGAAAACGGTTTGTCTCAACATGGCGACGCGCGGGCGTGAAGTCGGCTACCTGCCGGGCGCGGGCGACGACATTGCGCAGAGCCTTCAGGAAATGGGCTATAAAGTCAAAATGTTAGGCGAGGATGATCTTACCGCGGACGGCCTGCGAGGATTGGATGCGGTCGTTATCGGCATTCGCGCTTTTGACACGCGGCCGAATCTGTCGGACCGGATGCCCGCGCTGTCGGCGTTTGTTCAGGGCGGAGGAAATGTCATTGTTCAATACAATCGTCCGGGCCGCGGAAGATCGGAAAAAGTCGCGCCGTTCGACCTGCGCATCTCGCAGGAGCGCGTGACGGATGAAACCGCGCCCGTAACGTTTCTTGCGCCGGACCATCCGGCATTGAACATGCCTAACAAAATTACCAGCGCGGATTTCGACGGCTGGGTTCAGGAGCGCGGCGTTTATTTTCCGAATCAATGGGACGAACATTTTACGCCGCTGCTGGCGTGCAACGATCCGGGCGAATCGCCGAAATCCGGTGCGCTGCTGGTCGCGCATGACGGAAAAGGATATTTCGTTTACACCGGGCTGGCGTTTTTCCGGCAACTGCCCGCGGGCGTGCCGGGCGCGTATCGTCTTTTCGCCAACCTTGTCTCGCTTGGAAAATGAAGCGCGCGCCGGGGCAGTTTTCATCGGGTGAAACCGAAGCGCCAAACCTGCCGGGATTCCGGACATGGCGCGCGGTTTATATTTTCGTTTTCGCATTTTTCATTTTCTGCGTGGTCATCCTCGCGATTCTCGCCCGGGCGTTTGCATGACTGCGCTGGATTACTTTGTTCTCCTTGGAACCATCGTCGGCATTTCGATTTACGGAATGTGGCGCGCGCGGGGCAGTCAGAATCTCAATTCTTATCTCAAGGGCGACAAGGAAACGGGCTGGGGCACAATCGGACTTTCGGTCATGGCGACGCAGGCCAGCGCGATCACATTTCTTTCGACTCCCGGCCAGGCATACGAAAGCGGGATGGCATTTGTGCAAAATTATTTCGGAGTTCCGCTGGCCCTCGTTATCATCGCGGCGGTTTTCCTTCCGATTTATCGCAAGCTGAATGTTTATACCGCGTATGAATATCTCGGACGGCGATTCGATTCGAAAACGCGATTGCTCGGCGCGGGATTGTTCCTGTTGCAGCGCGGGCTTGCGGCGGGAATCACGATTTACGCGCCGGCGATTATTCTTTCCACCGTTCTCGGCTGGCCGCTCGATCTCACGATTATTGGCAGCGGCGCAATCGTCATTCTTTACACCGTGAGCGGCGGCAGCGAAGCCGTGAACGTGACGCAAAAATATCAAATGGCTGTCATTCTGCTCGGAATGATCGCGGCGTTTGTGGTGTTGATCATGAAAATGCCTGCGGGACTCGGTTTCACGGACATGCTGCGCGTCGCGGGCGGAATGGGAAAATTGCAGGCGGTGGATTTTTCGACCAATCCCGATAAACGTTACACGTTCTGGACGGGAATGCTGGGCGGCACTTTTCTTTCGCTCTCGTATTTCGGCACCGACCAATCGCAGGTGCAGCGCTATCTTTCCGGCGCGTCGTTGCGCGAAAGCCGGCTGGGTCTGATGTTCAATGCCGTGCTGAAAATTCCCATGCAGTTTTTCATCCTGCTGCTCGGCGCGCTCGTGTTCGTTTTTTATCAATTCGAAAAGCCGCCCGTTTTTTTCAATCAAACCGTTTGGCAGGCGCAGGCGAACGGAGCGAACGGAGCGAAGTTGCTTTCGTTGAAAAAAGATTTCGCAACCGTTCACGCGGAGAAAAAGAAAGAAATCGAATCCTGGCTCGCGGCGAAACATTCCGGCGATTCCGCAGCCGAACTCAGGGCGCGGACCGAAGTGATGTCCGCGCAAAAACGCAGCGATGAATTGCGCGCCGAAACACGGAAAACGCTGCTCGCCGCCGATCCCCAGGCGCAAGGCAATGACGCGGATTATGTGTTCATTACGTTCGTTCTCGATTATCTGCCGCACGGAATTATCGGATTGCTCATCGCCGTGATTTTCGCGGCGGGCTTGTCGTCAAGTTCTTCGGAACTTAATGCGCTCGGCTCGACCACGGCGGTGGATTTTTACAAACACGTTCTGCGCAAAGGCGCGAGCGACGCGCATTACGTCGCGGCATCCAAATGGTTCACCGCGCTTTGGGGCGTCATCGCCGTGAGTGCGGCGATTTTTGCGAACCTGGTGGAGAATCTGATCCAGGCCGTGAATATTCTCGGCTCGATTTTTTACGGCGTGATGCTCGGGATTTTTCTCGTCGCGTTTTTTCTCAAGCGCGTTGGCGGCAGCGCGATTTTCTTCGCGGCCATCGCCGCGCAATTGCTCGTGATCGCCGGCTACTTTACGCTGACGATCAGCTATCTCTGGTACAATTTCATCGGCTGCGCGGCCTGCGTGCTTTTCAGCGTTTTGCTGCAAGGATTTTTCGGTTCGCGCGGAAATTCCGGCAACCTTCAAACCGCATGAACACCGCGCCTGTGATTTGTTTTGGCCAGCAGCCGTGCGGATTTTTTCCGCGGCGGTTTCTTGTCGCGAAAATTCAGACCGCGCGGCGTTTGCAATCCGAGATCGGCGGTGAAATCGTTTTTTTCTTTCACGACAGCGACCACGATCCGCGCGAGACGCACACGATTCTGCGCCATCGAAAAACCAACGATCCGGCGCAGCTTAACTTCGCTTTTGAAAACAAAATTCAGCGAAAATTTTCGCCGCTTTACCTGAAACGCATCGCGGCGGGCTGGCGGGAAAAAACCATTCTGCAATTGCCGAATTATCTCGATCATCCGCAGATCGAATTGTTCAAAAAAATCCGCGCGGAAAACGCCGCGGATTTCTGCCTGGAAATGTATCGCGCCATGGGTTTGCTCGAAGGCGTGCGAATCGCGCGTTCGAGCGATCCGGAATTTCGCCGCGCGGCGTGCGGCATTGATGATTTTTTTGTGGACGTTCCGCACGAGGGCGAAACCGTTCGCGCGCGGCGCGTGAATGAAAATCTCGTTTTGCACGAGGGCGGAAATTCCTTTGTCACTTTGCCGCCGAGCGCGTTTGGAAAAGAGCGGATCAGCCCGACGCGCGATTCGCGGCTCCGCTGGATGCAATCCGTTCTGCATTGCACGCATTACATTGCCGGAGCAGGGGAGCAGGCGTATCTTCGACGCGAAGACGCGCCGGAAATTACCTTTCTCCAGCGCGACAACATTGATCGTTCCGATGAAGCCTATACTGACCTCTCCACTTGAATTCGCTCCATTGCTCGCGTTTGGCGCGCATCCCGACGATATCGAATTCGGATGCGGCGGCGTGATTGCGGCCGAAACCCGCGCGGGGCGGCCGGCGCATTTTATCGTGTGTTCGCGCGGCGAGGCGGGAAGTTACGGAACTTCGGAAATCCGGACCGCCGAAACTGAAAACGCCGCCAAAGTGTTAGGCGCGGCGGCGGAATTTCTTGAACTGGACGGCGACGCGCATCTGGAAATCCGCGCCGCGCACGCCATTCAAATCGCCGCGGCGCTGAGGCGGATTCGCCCGGGAATTGTTCTCGCTCCGAGCATTGTTGAAAACCAGCATCCCGATCATTGGCGGTTGGGAAAACTCGTTCGCGACGCCGCGAGAATTGCGCGCTCCGGAAAAATTCGCGAATTGGCCGGCGCGCCGCCGCACAAGG
>DASSNZ010000238.1:0-4802 GCA_035701135.1 Verrucomicrobiia bacterium | reverse complement strand
CCGGCAAAACCCTCCGATTGCGCCTGCGCCGCGATACATTCCACGCTGCTGATGCCGAGCAATTTCACGCGCCGCGCCAATTGCCAGCCTTGCGCCACCGCAATCGCGCCGCGAATTCCCATATACGAACCAGGCCCGATTCCGACTGCGACGACTTCGATTTGTTCGCGTTCAATTTCCGCCTGGCGCAATGCTTCGCCCATCATCGAAATCGCGTTCACGCCGCGCCCGCAGGTTTCCATTACTTCGGATTCAGCGAAATTTCCGCGCGCGTCATTTGTCTGAACAACCGCGACGCTGCGTTGCGACGACGAAAATTCAAGCGCCAGAATCTTCATAAGAAATTCGCCGTTCCGTTTCGCTTGTAATTTCAAATTTGACCCGCATCAGTCGTCCGCCGGTTTCAATTTTCCCGTTTTCATTCTCCAGCCTTTCCGCCCATTCAATCAACGCGACACCCCGCGGATTCAGGTATTCCTCCAGGCCCGCCGCGAGAATCTGCTCGCGCGTTTCGAGCCGGTACAAATCCAGGTGAAAAATCGTCAATCGTCCGCCGGAATAAACATTCACCAGCGCAAACGTCGGCGAATGCACGCGGCCACGAAAACCAAGACCGCGCGCGAATCCTTTGACCAGCCGCGTTTTTCCCGCGCCGAGATCGCCGGACATCGCAATCACGAGTCCGCTTTGGGCATCGCGCCCCCAGGATTCTCCGAGCGATTCGGTTTCAGCGAAGCCGCGTGAAATGAAATGAGCGATTGGCAATCTGTCAGGCAAATGGAATCGGCCGCGCGAAAAAACTATTTCGCGAAAAGCGCGTTTAGTTCCAAAGTGAATTCCTGGATGACAATAAACAACGGCCAGATTTGCGCGCCACGCACCGGAAATTCGACAGGCTCGACTGTTTTCATGGTTAAAACGTTATCGCCGAAAACACGATTTGCCAAGGCGATTGCAATACGACGCTTTGCTTTTGAAATATCAATGAATAACAGTCGAACAAATTTTTGGAGTTTAAATCAACTGGCCTGACGTCTGGCGGCGCGATGTTTCTCATACCTTTCTCTTTAACATCGTCACAATGTCATGCGTTTGTTCTCTATGGGTTGGAGCCTGGGCTACACGCTGGAGCAAAATGACGGCGTAAAACCGCGCTGAGTTCACCGTCGGTTTTCCGTGCATTACACGCGCGGTAAACCGAAGCGAAAACTCTCGACCTTTTCTACGAAAAATGTTCGTAGCCCGGCGCGGTCAACGGACGCACGCCTGTTTTGTCCCGCAAATGAATTCCTTCGCCGGCGATGATTTTTCCGATGCAGGTCAGCGGTATTTTTGGAAACCGCTTTTTCCACGCATCCAGCAACGGTACGGCGTCGCGACTGGCGACGGTAAATAACAATTCAAAATCCTCGCCATCGGTCAGCGCCGAGATCAACGGCGACCTGGGCGAGTCGAAAGTCGAGGGACCAGTGTCGGGAGTTGAAGCTGTTTCCACCCTCGCCCCTCGGCCTTCAACCCTCGACAACATCCTCGCGGCGCGGCTGATCGGAATCGAAGTCGTCATCAATTCCGCGCCGACGCGGCTTGCTTTCAGAATGTGACGCAAATCCCCGGCGAGACCGTCGCTGAGATCCATCATTGCGTGAATGGAAAAATTCTCTGTGAGCCAGCACGCCTCGACCAGGCGCGGCTCGAATTCCAAATGCTTTGCGGACAACGATCCGCCAAGTTCGCCGGTCACAAAAATCGCGTCGCCGGCTTCCGCGCCGGAGCGAAGAACGCTTTTGCCGCGCGTCACAAAACCGATCAGCGCCACGGAAATCAAAACGCGCTCCGGATTGGTCGTGGTTTCGCCGCCCGCAATCGCGACGCCATGTTTTCGCGCCAGCGCGTTCATGCCGGAATAAATCGCCTCGATCCGCGACGGCTCGAAGGTTTGCGGCAACGCGATTGTGACGAGCGCGGCGGTCGGCGTTCCGCCCATCGCCGCAATGTCGCTGAGACAACGCGCCAAGGCTTTGTGGCCGATTTTTTCCGGCGGCGCGTCGGGCTTGAAATGAATTCCTTCGACGACTGCGTCGGTTTTAAACAGGAGCAACCGGTCGGGCAATCCGACATCGAGCACCGCGCAGTCATCGCCCGCGCCGTTCACGACGAATGGGTTTGTGGGAAGCGAGCGCGTGAGGCGCGAGATGAGTTCGAATTCGTTCATGGATGCGGAAGGCGGTTGAACGTTTCAGCCACGAAAAGCATAAGAAAATTGATCAGGTTGAAAACCGCGTGGGCGGTGATGGACGCCAGCAGATTTCCAGTTTTTTCGTAAATCCAGATCAGCAGCAGCGCCAGAACTGTGAGCGGAATAAACGTCGCGAGATTCATGTGAATCGCGCCAAACAACAGCGCGGTAATCCAGATCGCCAGGCGCGGATACCCGGCCTGCTTGATGGTTGGATACAGCAATCCGCGAAATAAAATTTCCTCGGCGGCGGGCGCGATCAGCACGGCGGCAATTCCAAGCACCAGTCGGTTCGGCCAGGATTGCGCGGCGCGAATCACCTGAACCGCCGTTTGTTCCTGCGCCGGATGATGAAGGTGTTCCAGCGCCCAGCCGGAAAGCACCTGCAATCCGCCGCCAATCGAGAACAGACCGATTCCCAGAACCGCTCCGAACAAAAGCGCGCGGGCCGTGTCGTTTTTCAATCCGAACGCCTCGTTCCATGTCATTCGTTGCTCGCGCAAAAAACGGCTTACGAGAATCAGCGCGGCGCCTTGAAAACAAAAAATCACGACGACGGCTTTCCATGTGTTTCCGATTTCCCTGTTTTCCGGCCCGCCGTGCAGCCGCGCCGCAAGCCACATCAGAAAAAATCCCACGTACACGAAAACGAGGAGCGCAATGAAATGCTTCACGAATTTTTCTGATTTTCGCGGTCGTCCGAGAACAACAATCCCGCCGAGAAAACAAACAATCGCGCCGATTGAAGCGGCGAGAAATTTCCACGACGATTCGTGGTGCGGCGCGTAGAAAAAACTCACCACGCCGACGCCGACGCCGCCGATAAACACGGAGCAAATCAGCACGCTGACAAACAGGCGCACCAGGCCATCAAAGCTCCACGGTTTCCACGAAAGCATCCGGAAGCTTATCGAATCGAAAGAAAACTGACGATGAAAAACCGATTTCCACGCGCGGGTTCCAAATGCTTGCGATGCGAAACACATCGTTTACTCTCCTTTCATGCACTCCTCAATCCGATGGGTTTTCCCGGTCCGGTTTGGAATCATTTTTTCCCTTTTCGCGTGCCGCGCCTTCGCCATCGCGCTGCCGGAAGTCCCATCGCCGCGCGAGCCGGTGACAAATATTTATCACGGCGTCACGGTCGTGGACGATTATCAATGGCTGGAAAACGGAAACGCGCCGAAAGTTCGCGAATGGACGAAAGAACAGAACGCGCGCACGGAAGATTATTTTGACGCGCTGCCATTCCACGACGGCATTGCGCAGGAATTGGAGGAATTGATAGGAGACGAATCGGCGGGCTATTCGGTTGGGTTTCATCGCGGCGGATATTATTTCGCGCTGCGCAACAAACCTCCCGCGCAGCAGCCGGTGCTGGTGGAATTGAAATCGGTTTTCCGTCCTGCGCTGCGCCGCGTTGTTTTTAATCCTAACACCTGGAACACGAACGGAACCACGGCGATGGATTGGTACGTTCCGTCGCCCGATGGAAATCTCGTGGCAATTTCGCTTTCGGAAAAAGGGAGTGAAAACGGCACGCTGCATTTTTTCGAGACGAAAACCGGTCGCGCGCTTCCGGACGTCATTCCCGGCGTCCAATTTCCGACGGCGGGCGGCAGCGCGGCCTGGAACGCCGACGGAACCGGAATTTTTTACACGCGCTATCCGCGGCCCGGCGAGCGGCCCGAATCGGATTCGCATTTTTTTCAGCAAATCTGGTTTCACAAACTCGGCTCGCCGGTGAGCGCGGACACGTACGAACTGGGCCGCGATTTTCCGCGCATCGCGGAAATTCAGCTCGAATCCAGCGATGACGGAAAATGGATTCTTGCCTCGGTGGCCAACGGCGACGGCGGCGATTACGCGCATTACCTCCGCAACTCAAGCGGCGAATGGCATCAACTCACGCATTTTGAAGATGGAATCAAACTGATCAAATTTGGACGCGACGATTCGTTGTATCTGCTTTCGCGGAAAGACGCGCCGCGCGGAAAAATTCTTCGCCTGCCCGCGGGCGAAACGAATTTGACCCGCGCCAGAATTATCGTGCCGGAAACCCGCGGCGTGGTTCAGGAGTTCGAGGCGGCGGCCAGCGGAATTTACGTGGATGAAATGGTCGGCGGCCCGTCGCGTCTGTTTTTTTACAAATTCGGCCGGCGTTCTCCGACGGAAATTTCCATTCTCCCGATTTCCTCGGCCGGCGGACTTTTAAGCTGGCGCGATGACGATTTAATTTTTGCCAATTCAAGTTACGTGGAACCCGGCGGCTGGTTCGCCTGGCGGCCCGGTGAAAAAAATTCCCGCCGCACCGCGCTTTGCGTGACTTCTCCCGCGAGCTTCGATGACATTGAAGTCGTCCGCGAATTTGCCACGTCCAAAGACGGTACGAAAATTCCGATCAACATCATGCGGAAAAAAGGAATTCGCCTCGACGGAAACAATCCAACAATTCTTTACGGTTACGGCGGTTACGGAATCAGCCTCACGCCGGGATTCAACGCGACGCGCCGCGTGTGGTTCGATGCGGGCGGCGTGTATGCGATTGCGAATTTGCGCGGCGGCG
>DASSNZ010000237.1:0-4553 GCA_035701135.1 Verrucomicrobiia bacterium | reverse complement strand
ATTCAATGCGCTCGTAATGGTGGACGATTCGCACGCGGTTGGTTTTATCGGGAAAACCGGACGCGGCACGCACGAATACAACAACGTCATGGGGCGCGTGGACATTCTCACCGGCACGTTGGGCAAAGCGCTTGGCGGCGCAAGCGGCGGTTACACGAGCGGACGAAAAGAAATCATCGAACTGTTGCGGCAGCGCTCGCGTCCGTATCTTTTTTCAAACACCCTTGCGCCCGCGATTGCCGGCGCGTCACTGAAAATTTTGGAATTGTTGACCGAATCCACGGCGTTGCGCGACAAATTGGAATCGAACACAAAATTTTTTCGTGAAGAAATGGCAAAGCGCGGCTTCAACATTTTGCCCGGAACGCACCCGATTTGTCCGATCATGATCGGCGACGCCGCGCTCGCGGCGAAATTTGCGGACGCGATGCTGGCGAAAGGAATTTACGTCATTGGATTTTCGTATCCGGTGGTGCCGAAAAATAAAGCGCGCATTCGCCTCCAGATTTCTGCGGCGCATTCGCGGGAGGATTTGGAATTTGCTGTTGCCGCGTTCACTGAAGTCAAACAGGAATTAAAACTATAATCAGCCATGCAATTATGAAACTCAAAACGATCAACTTACCTTTCAAAGCCATCTTTCTTTCGGCCTCGCTTATTGCATTTACGTCAATGACTCGCGGCGCGGAACCAGATTCTCATTTATCAGATTACGTCCGCCCGTTCGTCGGCGCGGAGGGCGAAGGCAATACATTTCCCGGACCGACCGCGCCGTTTGGCATGATTCAAATCAGTCCCGACACGGATACTACAAACTGGGACACGGATTCCGGTTACGAATATACCGACCCGACTATACAAGGTTTCAGCCTGACGCATCTGTCCGGAACAGGTTGCCCCGATCTCGGCGATTTTCTGTTCATGCCGCAAATCGGGAAACCCGCGCTTGTCCCTGGAATGAAGGATCATCCGGATCAAGGCTATCAATCCGCGTTTTCCCACGACGACGAAATCGCATCCGCCGGTTACTACAAGGTGAAGCTTCGGAAATCCGGCGTGATAGTAGAATTGACCGCTGGCGAACGCGCTGGAATTTTGCAATTTACTTTTCCCGCGAGTGATGAGGCGTCCATTATGACGGATTTAAGCCACATCATCGGCCCGTGGAAAGTCGCGGAATCGCGCGTGCGCATTGAAGATAATTCTACCATCACGGGCTTCCATCTGATCAATGGCTGGGCCAAGGAACGTTACCTTTACTTTGCCGCGCGTTATTCGCGGCCGTTTGACAGCACGGAAATTTTCAGCAGCGGCAGACCGGTCATCTATAACACATACCGGTTTCGCAGTCACAACGAAGCGGCGGGAACGAATCTTCAGTTTATCGCGAAATACAAGACACATTCCGGTGAAATCATTCGGGTAAAAGTCGCTGTTTCGGCGGTGAGCGCGGCGAATGCGTTGCAAAATCTCGACCGCGAAATCCCGGATTGGAATTTTGACAAGCTTAGAAGCGCGACGCGCGAAAAGTGGGATCGCGAGCTGGCGCGATTTGAAATAGAAGGTTCGCCGGAGCAGAAGGAAACATTTTATACCTCCGTGTATCATACTTTCCTTGCGCCGAATCTTTACCAGGATGTGAATGGCGAGTATCGCGGTTTCGACCAGAACATTCACCAAGCGAAGGGATTTACTGAGTACACGGTCTTTTCTCTTTGGGATACCTATCGCGCGACGCATCCGTTGTTTTCTTTGATTCAATCAAAACGCGATGCTGATATGATCAACTCCATGCTGGCGCATTACGATCAAAGCGTGGATCACCTGCTGCCGATGTGGGAACTTCAAGGCAATGAAACCTGGTGCATGATCGGCTACCACGCCGTGCCGGTGATCGTGGATGGTTACTTGAAAGGCGTGAAAGGTTTCGATGCGAAACGGGCTTACGACGCGATCAAAACGACAGCAATGAATCCTGATTACGACAGCGCGGCCACTTTCGCGAAATTAGGCTGGGTTCCGTTTGACAAGGAGGACGAGTCGCTTTCGAAAACATTGGAGTATGCGTTTGATGATTATTGCATTGCGCAAATGGCGCGTTCGCTTGGCAAGCGCGATGACTACAACTATTTCATGAAACGCGCCGCCAGTTACAAAAACATCTACGATCCATCCATAGGCTGGATGCGCCCGAAGGATTCGCATGGCAACTGGCGCGCTCCTTTTAACGCGCATACCTACGAAACGCACGACGATGTCACCGAAGGAACGAGTTCGCAATATTCATGGTATGCGCCTCAGGACGTGCCGGGATTGATTGCGTTGATGGGCGGAAGGGAGAAGTTCATCGAGAAGCTGGATTCGTTATTCACGGACACGAACGCGACGAAGGAACTGTCGCCGAACGACCAGCGCGGTTGCATTGGCGAATACTGGCATGGCAACGAACCGAGCCATCATGTAATTTACCTTTACTGCTACGCCGGTCAACCATGGAAAGCCGCGCAAAGATTGCATCAGGTTGTCACGACTCAGTATGGCAACAAACCCGGTTCGCTGTGCGGGAACGACGACTGCGGCCAGATGTCCGCGTGGTATATTTTCACCTGCATGGGATTCTATCCGGTTTGCCCGGCGAGTGATTATTATGTGATCGGCGCGCCGCAATTACCCAAAGTTGTGATGCGCCTTTCCAACGGAAAAAAATTCACGATGACAGCGGAAAACATTTCAGACAAAAACGTCTACATTCAATCTGTAAAACTGAACGGAAAAAATTGGGATTCGCCTTTCCTGCCTTACAAGGCGTTAAAAACCGGCGGAACAATCGCCTTCACAATGGGACCGCAGCCAGGCTCGTGGGGAACCAATCCCGTGATGCCGGATTGAACTTGCGTCTTGCATTTTGGAGCAATTGACTTCTTTGTCTCCGGCTCTGGTGCGAATGCTGCCATAACAGGAACTTGTTTTATTTGAAAACAGGTGGATTTTTCTATTCGGAAGCGAATCGCCGAATTAAAATTAATTTAATAATTTTCCGAACCATTTTGCATGATGGTGCCGGCAAATTTCGCGCGACCGTTTAAATCAGCGGGTTATGGAGCGTGGGGCATTCAACCAAAAAGCGTTCACGTTAGTCGAGTTGCTCGTGGTCATTGCGATTATTGCCGTTCTGGCGGCTTTGATCCTGCCTTCGCTTTCCACAGCCAGACAAAAGGCGCAGGGAATCGCCTGTATCAATAACAGCAAGCAAATGATGATCGCGTTGCACCTGTATGCTGAAGATTCAAACGCATGGCTGCCGCCCAACCCCGATTACGCCAGTTCCAATATGTGGGTCAAAGGAGAAATGGAAAACGGCGCGGACGCGACCGACACGGCGTTGCTAAAGGAATCTCTTTTGGCTCCATATGATGGCGGCTCGATCAAAATTTTTAAATGTCCGGGCGATACCAGCGGCCATGTTCGGACTTATTCCATGAGCCAGGCGGTGGGGACCAAACCGGACATTTTGGCGGCGGTGGACGGGCCGTGGCTGGACGGAACACGCAAGCACATCGCGAACCGGCCATGGCGCACCTATGGCAGGTTCTCCGAAATGGTGAAACCTGATCCATCCGGATTGTGGGTGTTCGTGGATGAAAACCAATACAACATCAACGACGGCGCGTTTGCCGTCTCCATGGCCACGCCGACCGAGATGATTGACTGGCCGGGAACTTATCACCATTTTGCGGCCGGTCTCGCCTTTGCGGACGGCCACTCGGAGATTCACCAATGGACTGACCGGCGCACCAGAACCAAAAAGGTGGATTCCGGTCCCCACGTCCAAACACCTGATAATCGCGATATTATCTGGTTGCAGGAAAGAACCTCCGCTCGCGCCCAATAACCTGGTGAACCATGACGAAACAGGAGCATCACAATGATAAAAATGGAAAAAGAGAAACTGCTTTCCAGGCGGCAAACCGCTGTCGTGGAACTGATCTGCCAGGGATTGACCGACAAGGAGACTGGCGCCCGGTTGAATCTCTCGGAAGAAACCGTAGGTTCCTGTCTGAAAGCTGTTTTCCAGCGGTATCAAGTGCATTCGCGCGCCGCGCTGACCGCTCTGTGGTTGGAAAACCGTTAGCCCGGATATTTTACCCACGAACGTGGGTATTGTTCACAAAGGCAAAATGCGGTAGAAGATTGCCCATGTCCTCAGGAGCGGGTGAAAAAAGCGGGTCAGCACATATTCGACATTATTACGTCTCAATAACCCTATTCTATTCCGAGAAAAATATCGAATGAAACTTTCACTGAGAAAAAATATTCATATCAGAGTCGGTATTTTTCTGTGCGTCATTCAGGTTTTGTGTTGGACTGGTGCAAGCGCTTCTTCAGAACCATTGTTAACCACAAATTCACCGTTTGTTCTTTACATGCAGAATCCGCCGTGGATTAAGGAATTGATTTTTATCAAGAATGCGTTTGCTGAGGGGGGGCCGGTTCCCGGACAGATAAATGTAAAGGGATGGGTTTATGAAACCAATCGCTTGGCCATTCAACCA
>DASSNZ010000236.1:0-2007 GCA_035701135.1 Verrucomicrobiia bacterium | reverse complement strand
ATTTCGCGCGGCGAAGTTTTGGAGAAATTCCCGCTGGCTGCCGAGCGGAAAAGCTTCCGGGTTCCACGCCAGTCGCGAGTAATAATCAATGCCAATCTCCGCCGGCTTGATGTCGCCGACATTGATCACCCACAATTTCCGCGCGTCATTTTCCCATGCCTTGTGCAACTCTTCCCACATCAACGCGGGCGCGGTGGTATCAATCCAGGTATAAGAATGCGGCCCGCCGTAATAGGAAACATGCCAGTAAACGCCCGCGCCGCCCGGGCGCCGGCGCTCTGCCGGATTGCTCAATCGGCGAATGTAGCCAAAATTATCATCCACCCACACGAGCGTCGCATCTTCCGGCACTTTCAAACCCGCATCATAAATTTGCAGCACTTCCTTGTAAGGCACGAAACATTGCGCGACCGGCCCCCATTGTTTCGTGACATATTGATTCAGCAATTCGCGTTGATCGCCAAAGACATTTTCCATGAGCCTGATTCTTGCGGGAATATCCGCCGGCGGTTTTTCCATGGAACTGTCATGAATACCGCGAATGCCGATGGTCCAGACGGCTTCGTCCTGATCGCGCATTTTCACGTTTTCCTCCCAGTAGGAATGAATGGCGTTGGAATTGAGAAGGTAATTCCAGCGGCCCTGTTTTTTCTCATTCCAATGAACATTATTACATAGCATCGGCTCGCAATGCGATGAGCCGGCGACAATTCCATACTTGTCGGCCAGCGCAATATTTTCCGGCGCGGAAGCGAACTCCACGCTGCACGCGTGCATGGCCGGCCAGATGTAATTGAGCCGCAGACGCAGCAGCAGTTCGAAAACTTTTTCGTAAGTTTTCGGTCCAATGTTTCCAAATTTCGGATCAAACGTTTTCGATGCCCACGGATTCAATCCCCAGTCCTCGTCGTTGATGAAAATGCCGCGATATTTCACCTCCGGCGCGTCTGTTTGCGGCGAGGAGATTTTAATCGCCAACGCATCGTGATGTTTTGCCGGCACGTCCGCCCACCAATGCCACGGCGAAACGCCGATTTTTTCCGACAGTTGCATCAATCCGTAAGCCGCGCCGCGCCGGTCGCTGCCAACAATCACCAACGCGCGTTCCACACCGGGAAATGGTTTCTCGACAATTTGCCAAAGCGTCGCCTCCCAGCGATCTTTGATTGCGTTGAGGTCTTTTAATTTTCCGGCGTCGGCAAGCGAATCAATTAAAGCGTTGTGACCGAGCGTTCCAACCACGACCATTTGCGATGCGCCCGCAGATGAATTCGTCACCACCGGACGAGCGCCCGTCACCCGCCGCACATCATCGGCAAACAGATTCGCCGCGACTTGCACCACCGCAAAATCGTTTGTGTCCACCAGGATTACCGAGCGATTCCCGCCGCGTTCAGCGAGGGTGATGCAATCCGGCGCTTTTGACGGCGCGGTCAGAATCTCCAGGTTCGCCGCAACTGCCGGCAACGCGGAAGAGATGACGATCATGGCAATTCTTAAAATGAGATGGGCAAATTTTGGTTTTCGGTTCATGGCATCACTCGTTGCTTATTCAAAGGAATTACTCTCAATTCACCCTCTCCGACGAGCATTTTTTTCCTGGAGCCGCCCGAAATTCCGAAGAATGCTGTTTTGCAAAACGGCGGTTTGGCTGATGGGACCGTTGAATTGCTTTTTTCATTGGCCGAATTCCATCGCATTTGCGGAATCATGAGCTTGACGCCGCACAATTTCCGGCGGCACTTTTATCAAAGTGCTTGAATCGCAATCTCAGATTTATCAGTTGCAATTTTTTTGTATGCTACCGCCGAAAAAACGCCTGCCTGGATCAGGTAAAAACATGAAACGGTTCATCCTCCGTTTTTGGCTTGTTCCAATAGTTCTTCTTGCGGCGCTTTCTACCGCGTCCACCCGCGCCACTGAAATCAATACAAATGAACTTCGCGCGCAATTTTTCCGATTATGTGATGTGGCAATTGCTCATGTAACGAACCCGGACAGCAAAGG
>DASSNZ010000235.1:0-10689 GCA_035701135.1 Verrucomicrobiia bacterium | reverse complement strand
TGCGGGCTGACGCGTCTGTTTTGGGCCATGAGCGGAAGCGTGCCGAGAATTGCCGCCGCGATCAGAAGTGCGATTGGTTTTTTCATGATTTTTCCTGAGTTTTGGATGTTGGACGGTTTGACTGCGTCGCAGGTTACTTCGTTCAGATAATTCGTTGCGCCGAATTCAACGATGTCGCGCAGGCGATTTTTGCCAAACAGTTCAAGGGTTGTGAAAAACAGAAAATTCTGTGCCTGGGTCAGAACGAATCAATTCTTTTCCCGGGGAGCGCAGCCGCCTCCGGCTGCAGTTCGGCGTGCCTTCGCGCCGAACACCGCGGCGACATTCAATGCCAAACAGTTCGACGATTCCACACCACAATAATCAGCCGCGAAGGCGCTGCTGATGCGCCCGGGGCGGGCGCGCTCCCGTTCAACTGAATCGTTCCGGTTGAGTCAGGACGATTCAATGGAAACAGAAGCAAACGGAGAGAAAAGAGAACTGAAAAAACGTTCTGTTTGGATTCAAGAGATTTGCAAGCCGATCTGATCAGTCAAAAAATTTCGGTGAAACAAAAAACTATTTTACCGGATCTTGTTGGCTGTTTTTGACTGCTTTCCGCAATGCGGAAACGGCGCGTTTGATTCACTCGCAGCGTTTGCGTATTCGATTCGCCGCGTTGAACGGAACTTATTCCCTTGCGATGCCGACTTTTCCAGTGGCCGGATCGTAAACGAATTTTGATCCCGCCGGAGCTTTCGGAAGTCGCGGCAGATATTTTTGTTGAACGAGTTCGTTCAGGTCTTTCGGATTGCGTCCGTTTTCAGCATTGAACATGCGAATGGCTTCGCTGATCGGAGCGAGATCGGCGGTTCTGACCGCGTAATTTTGCGCCTGACCGACCGCGCCAAGGTAATCCGCCGGAGCGTTCACGGCGCTGGTCGAGTTGGTTTGTTGAGCGGATTTATTCGAGCTTTCGCCGCATCCTGTGACAATGGCGAGAGCGGCCGAGAGAAAAAGAAGAGGCGTTTTCATGACAACACCCTAACGCGGGCGAGGGAAAAATCCAAGCGCCGCGTGGCACCGCCAAAAAACAAAAAGCCGGACAAATTGCCCGGCGTGATGAAACGATGGACTATTCCCAAAAATTTCCGGGAATAAATCAGGAAGTGGCCGGCGCGTTGGTGCTGGCCGGAGGCGTTGTGCTGTTGTCCGTTGACTGATTGCAGCCCGTCATCAGAGCGCCGACAACCAAGCCCAATAGAACGACTAGGGATAATGTCCTTTTCATAGTGGCGCTAACTTTTACCAAAAGGCCGAAAAGCACAAGTAAAAATTTACCTACCTTTCCGGCCAAAACCGCCTTCCAGTTTTTTAACTGGAATCACTTTGCACGCGTGAACGGAGGCAAAAATAAAAAACGGCAGCCCGTTTTGCAGAGCCGCCGTTTTCGTTTTCAAAACGGAATCAGATTCCTTTTTGAATCATGTATTTCAGCAGGTCGCCAACGCGGCAGCTATAACCCCATTCGTTGTCGTACCAGCTTACGAGTTTGAAGAATCGTTTGTTCAATTCGATGCCGGAGCCTTCATCAAAAATGGACGACGATTTGCAATGAATAAAATCGCTGCTGACCACTTCGTCTTCGGTATAATCCAGAACGCCTTTGAGATATGTCTCGCTGGCTTTTTTCATCGCCGCGGCAATTTCAGCGTAGCTCGTTTCCTTGACCGTTCTCACCGTCAGATCCACGACGGAAACCGTCGGCGTCGGAACGCGGAAGGACATTCCGGTGAGTTTGCCTTTGACTTCCGGGCAAACCAATCCGACCGCTTTCGCGGCGCCGGTCGTTGACGGAATTAAATTGATCGCCGCGCTGCGTCCGCCTTTCCAGTCTTTTTTCGACGGACCGTCCACGGTTTTTTGCGTGGCCGTGTAGGAATGCACGGTCGTCATCAAACCTTCTTCAACGCCGAAACCTTCTTTCAGCAAAACATGAACGAGCGGCGCGAGACAATTTGTCGTGCAGGACGCGTTGGAAACGACGTGATGTTTCGCCGGATCGTATTTTTCGTTGTTCACACCCATGACAACCGTGATGTCCTCGTTTTTCGCGGGCGCGGAAATGATGACTTTCTTCGCGCCGGCGGTGATGTGGCCGTAGGAGGATTTCGGATTATCTTTCGCGGCATCGGTGAAAAGCCCGGTGGACTCGATGACGACTTCCACGCCGAGCGCTTTCCACGGCAATTCCGCCGGCGTGCGCGCGCTGACGACTTTGATTTCCTTGCCGTTGACCACGAGCACATCGTCGTCGGTTTTGTCCGGCGCGGATTTTTTGGATCCCACTTCGCCGTTGAACCGGCCCTGGGTGGAATCGTATTTCAGCAAATACGCGAGATTGTCCGCCGGCACAATGTCCCCGACCGCGACCACTTCCACGTCTTTGCCAATCAGTCCTTGTTCGGAGATGGCGCGAAACACCAGCCGGCCAATGCGCCCGAACCCATTAATTGCAACTTTTACTGCCATAATTTCAATTTCAATTTAATTTCTGAATTTTGACCGCGCATCATACCGCCGGCTGTCTCGCGGTCAACGAAGAACTCCGAAACGCCGCGTGGTTTACGGCGGAAAATACTTCAAATCGCGGAGCGAACAATCGAAGAACCATCCACGCGCGCACACTCTACACGGAATCCGGCCATTTGAAAAGTTTCCATTAGCACGGGGCAAATTTGAATATTTTTCCGCAATCGCAACGAAATGATTTGAACGATTTTAACGAATCGCCAGTCGGCGCTGATGAACATTCGAATTTTTCGGAAAAGAAAAACCAACCGCTGAATCGAGATATTTCACACTCACGCGTAATCCACGATCAGTTTCACGGAATTTTCGCCGCGCAATGCCCTGGAATACGGACACGTCTTATGCGCTTCCTGCATGATGCGCTCGGCCTGGCCGCGCTCGATTCCCGGAAGTTGCGCGTGCAATTCCACGCCTAACTGATAGCCGCTCTGGTCGTCTTCCATCAGACTCACGAAAGCGCGCAGTGTGGAATTCGCGACCGGCGTTCCCAATTTTTTCGCCGCGCTCACCAGCGCGCTGTGGTAACACGCGGAATACGCGGCGGCGAACAGCAATTCGGGATTCGGCCCGCGCGTTTCAATTCCAGGCTCCAGCGGATTTCCCAGCGTCAAATTCAACAAGCCGTCCGGCGATTCAATTTTCCCCGAACGTCCGCCCTTCGAAACGGCTTCTGCCGTAAATAAAGTTTTCATAAAATTTTTCGGCGTGTCGCGCCGTTCGCAAACGTTCCGCCGGAGAACGCGCGGTCGCGAGGGAGGTAATCGTCCCAGAAAAATTTCAGCCCCGAACATTGTTCAGGCCGAGGCGGATTATCTGATTGATCAATTGCGGATAGGGAAGATTGGCTTTGAGAGCGGATTGCGCGAAATCCTCGTCGGCCGCGAGAACAGGATTGGGATTCGCCTCGATGAAATAAACTTTGTTGTCCGGCGTCAGGCGCAGGTCCAGTCGCCCGTAGCCGTCAATCGTCAGCAAACGATAAATGCGTTTGCACGTCAGCTCGATGTCGCGCGTGACCGCCGGATCAAGCCCTTCGGCAAAACGATTCTGAAGCCCCCAGCGTTTTCGATATTCCTCGTCCCACTTCGCTTTGTAAGTCGCGATTTTCGGTTCGTCCGGCGGAACTTCCGCGAAAACCAGTTCGCGAATCGGAAAAACCTGAAGCCGATGATTTCCAAGAATGCTGACGTAAAGTTCGCGGCCTTCGATGTATTCCTCGGCGATGACGTCGTTGTCGAATTTTTCGTGAATGAACTGAACCCGCTCCTTGAACTGCTCGTCGGTTTCGACAAACGACGCCTGCGAAATCCCGAGCGACGCCTCCTCTTTCAACGGCTTGACGAGCACCGGAAATTTCAGGCGGCGCGGGCGGGCGATGCGTTTTCCGCGGGGAATCACGGTGAATTCCGGAACGTGAATGCGATGGTAGCCGAGGATTTTTTTGGAAACGCCCTTGTGCTTGCAAAGAGTCAGTCCCGTCGAACCGCAACCCGAGAAAGGCAATCCGTGCATTTCCAGATACGACGCGATGTTCTGATCGAACGCGCGGTTGTTTTTAAACTGATCGGCAAGATTGAAAATCAGGTCCGGCGCGAAACTTTGCACTTTCTGGCGCAGCAGATCCAGATCGTCGAAAATCGCCAAATGCGCGGCTTCATGGCCGAGTTCGGCAAGCGCCGCGAGAACGTGCGCTTCGGTTTTCCAATCCTCGGTTTTCAATTCCGCGCTCAAATCCTGGTCCAGCGTCGTCGGTGCAATCGCATCAAACAGGGCGAGAATTTTCAGTTTGCGTTTCATCTTCGGCGCGAGTCGTTTTATTTCGTGCGCTTGAATTTTCCGGTGAACAAATGGTTCATCACCAACGTGGTGATGTACGCGGAAACTTGCAAATTCTGTTTCGGATCGTACGCCTTGATGAAAAGGTTCAATTCATCGCAACGATCAATCAGCCGGTGCAACAATTTGTCCACGCGAAATTTTTTTTCATTCGTCCACTGGCACACGGCTTCCATGAGTTGCTTTCGATGATGGCGCAAATAGACCGACGCTTTCACGCGCCCGACGGAATCCGCGCCCGCCGCGAACAATTGCCGCAAATCGTTGTCGTAAAAATCGGGATACGTTTCCTCGTAGAGCTTGCGCTTTCGCGCGTAATACGTCCTGAGCTTTACGTCCAGGCACGAATAATCCGCGACGGCGTACGACGGCTGATGCGGCGGCGGTTTGCCGGCCAGCGAACGCATCAGTTCGTCCACGTATTCGAGTTTTTGCAGCGCTTTCCATCCGCGATAACGCTCGCGCCAGTCCAATCCGGGCGTGAGCCATACCGCGAACGTTTCCGCGAAATCCTCGTCGGGATGACTTTGCGCGTACCAGTCATCCAGATGCACGACGTAGGAATGACTGTAAGGACGCGGGCGATAAAATTCCGGCGTTTCCTCCGTTGAAGTCGGACCGAACACGCGCCGCCATTTGGTTTTTTTCTGAAGTTGAAACGCGTAGAAATAAGCGTGCGCGGCTTCGTGCCGGATCAGTTTCATGAACCAATCCGGAGTTTCGCCTTCCACTTCAAGCATCATCTTGCGCTCCAGTTTTCGAAGGCGTTCGTGCGTGAGAAAAAATGGAATGAAAATCGCCGGAATGCCGACCGGCACAAACCATTCGTCACCGATATGGCAGGGCGGATGAAAGAGAAGATTTTTTTGCGAAAGTTCCGAGTAGAGTTGTCGGATCAACGGTTGAAGTTCCGTATTTTCGATTCGCAATCCGAGACTGGAAATCTTCCGCTCCAACAATTCGTCGTCGCTGAGGCTGAGCCAGTCGGCGGATTCCATGCGCGCCAGCCTAACACGCGGCGCGATTTCATCGCAAGCCGGGATGATTTCCCGATGTGGTTTCGTAAATCCAGGTCTGAATGCCGAAATCTGAAATCCGAATTCCGAAGCCAATTCAGTGCGTTACCAGAATTCTCAAAGGCGAGTTCATTAAAGGTCGTTCAACCACACAGGCGCGCCAAACTTTTTCGAATTTCGAGTTTCGGACTTCCTTCGGATTTCGGGCGTCGGATTTCGGATTTCGCCATCGAGGAATCCCGATGAAATTCCGCAGCGATTTTCGTGTTCCGTTATTTCAGAAGCGGCGAGGCAGGAAGGTAAATTGTAAAAACCGTTCCTTCGCCCAGCCGGGTTTGCACGTGCAACGCGCCTTTGGCTTCCTTGATCAGGCGCTGAACGATGTTCAGCCCGAGGCCGGTCCCCTGGCGCGCGCCTTTGGTCGTAAAGTAAGGCTGAAAAATTCGCGGCAGAATTTCCGGCGGAATTCCCGGGCCGTTGTCGCGAACGGAAATTTCCAGCAACGGCGCGCTGTTGGCAAAGGATTCGACATTCAGAAACCGGCTTTCCGGCCCGTCCTTGATCGTGGTCAAATCCAGCGGCTCGTGAATCGTCGTTCCGGAAATATTCACGTGATGGCTTTGCGGCGAACATTGAAATGCGTTCACGGTCAGGTTCAGCAAAACCTGGATCAAATCCGTGCCGTTGATCTGCACGCCGATGTCTTCCGCAAACGGCTGAATCGCGAAGGTGTTGTGCTGCGTGCTCGGATGCACGTTGATGAGATGATGCAAATCCGCCAGAAGCTGATTGACTCCGACGCGCGGAATGTCATCGGATTGTTTGCGGAGAAAACCGAGATAGCGCCGGGAAATTTCAATGCAATTGGTGATTTGCCGCGTGATGATTTTAAGCCGGTCCTTGATAAATTCCAGATCCTCCACGCCCAGCCGCGTCGC
This sequence comes from Verrucomicrobiia bacterium, assembly GCA_035701135.1. Lineage (GTDB taxonomy): Bacteria > Verrucomicrobiota > Verrucomicrobiia > Limisphaerales > DASXHY01 > DASXHY01. Next base: position 4,328 of record DASSNZ010000235.1, on the reverse strand, counting down.
ATTGTTAAAGCGCTGGTTCATCAACTGAACAAAACCGGAAATCACCGTGAGCGGACCGTTGATGTCATGAAGAATGCTCGCGTAAATTTCGCCGCGCGTGTTGGCGATCTGTTCCTCGATGCGCTGGTTTTGAAGTTCCGTGAGCAATTCCTGCAACTGTTCGGCGTTGTCGTGAATTTCATTTTCGAGCACATGCCGCTGCATCGCCTTGGCAACGGCGGAACGCATCGTCGCAAGATCAAACGGTTTGTTGATGTAATCGCACGCGCGCAGCCGAAGCGCCTGGCGCATTGTGTCGGTCGTTTCAAACGCCGTCATCATCACGACTTCAATTGCGGGATTGATGTATTTAAGCCGTTCGAGCACTTCAATTCCCGACATGCCCGACATTCGAATATCCAAAACCGCAACATCCACGCGCTGTTTCTGGGCAATCTCAATCGCCTCCGCGCCGTCCTGCGCGGTCAACACGTCGTAATCGTCTTTCAAAATGAAACGCACCGATTGGCGCGGGCCGTCCTCGTCGTCCACGATCAACACGGTCCCGCGGCGCTTGGGAGCGCGGACCTGATCGGTATCGGTTCCGGCCTCGGATGATTCTGTTGGAGGGCAAGCAGGCATAAACATTTGGCGGCCTCGCGTTCGCAAAGCCAATTCGCACATTTGGAATCGTAGCCTATCCGTTTTGGGCGACAAGGAGAAATGCAAGCCGGAAAAACCGCGCCAAAGTCAAAACCGAATCGGGCAAATTGGTTGCCTGTATGTTTCTTATGGATGAGGAAATTGTGAAAATCCGACGGCCGAAATCCGAAATCCGAATTGCCCGAACGCAGAAAGACTTCAAGATCGCGTTTATATATTCAACGGGTTTTTAAAAGCACTTTCAATCGAACGTGTCATGCGTCCCCTTCTGATTTTCGGAATTCGGAATTCTTTCGGATTTCGAACATCGGAATTCGGATTTCCCCTTTAATTCCTCCCGTTAAAAAACCACGCAAAACGCATCCAGAGAACGGCAGCCATCCTCGCGTTTTATCGTTTTCCCATTTTGCTGCGCGCGCGTTCGAGGATTTCGCGTTCGCGCGCCGTCAGGCTTTGGATTCCGTGCGCGGAAATTTTGTCGAGAATCGGATCCACTTCCTTGCTGATGAATTCCTCCTCGGGCAAATCGGCGGAAATCGAACCTTTCGACGACCAGCCGGGAATCCGCGTGACGCCCGCCTTGACGAAATTCCGCCGGGGCTTGCGATTTACGAATCTGAATTTCCAAGGAATTCCGCGCGTGCCGATTTCATATTTAATAAATGCAAATCCCGCCAGCAATCCGCCGAGATGCGCCGCGTGCGCCGTGCCGGTTCCCGGGCCGAAAACTCCGTACAAGATTCCGCCCACCGCCAGCGCGACCGCCGCCCAGAACAGCGTTCTGCCGCGCATCAGAACCGGAAAAAAATACACATACAACGTGAAGCGATTCAGCCAGTTCAAAGCCGCGAACGCCGCGACCAGCCCGGAAATTCCCGCCGAAGCGCCCACGACCGGCGCGCCGAAATAATTTCGCAGCGCAAATGCAAACAGCATTTGAACCAGGCCGCCAATCACGCCGCTGGCAAAATAAAGTTGCAGAAATCGCGTCCTGCCCAAAATCGCTTCCATCGTCCTCCCAAAGAAAAAGAGAACGATCATGTTGAAGAGAATGTGCAGAAATCCTCCGTGCAAGAATTGGAACGTAATGAGTTCCCAGATAAAGCCATGCCTAAGACCGTAAAGGCTCAAAGCAAAATATTTTTCCTCAAACAGATTGTGCGGCTGAATCAGAAAAACGATGCAATTGATCACGATAAGAACAATCGTCGCGGACCAATTCGGCCCGCGCGACGACTGACGCATGTAATCACGATCTTCCAGCATTGCGCGCTAAATTAGTCGTGAACAGAACGGTTTTCAACGGGCTTGTTGCCCCAAGAATAAATAAATCGCGCGATGCCCAGAAAAAATTTGAAAATACGGAGCAACCCGCGAAATCTTTAAAGCAGAATCTCGGAGCTCGGCGGCATTTGGTGGATCCAGACTGAACGCCGAAAAACAGTTTTCGATCCGTGTCTATCGGTGTTCATCCGTGGTAAAACTTCTCTCAAGCTTTTTTCCGCCACCAAAACACCCGCTCCAATCCGGTGCGATTTGGATACGAACGCGGAACCCAATCCTCCACCAGATCAAAATATGGCGAGAAAAGCCGCAACTGTTCCTCGCGCGTCGTGCCAAACGGCGGCCCGTCCGTATTCGGAATTAAATAATTCACGGCGAGATATTGGCCGTCCGGTTTCAACCATTCTCGCACCGCGCGCACGTAATCGTCGCGCAAATTCGGATCAATCGCGCAAAACAGCGTGTGCTCAAAAAGCCAATCAAATAAAAACGGCGGTTCGTCCTTGAGAAAATTTGCGGTTTGAAACGTGGCGGAAAGTCCCATCGCCTGAGTTTTCTCATTCGCGAGTCGAACCGCGCTTTTTGTCAGGTCAAATCCGAATGCGTTGAAACCCGCCTTCGCCCACGCCCGAACATCGTGGCCGGTTCCACAACCGGGAACCGCGACGTTGCCGCGCGCGAGATCGGAATGCGCGGCCAGAAAATCAACAAGTCCCGGCGACGGCTCGCCTTTTTCCCACGGAGTATCGCCTGCCTGATAACGTTGTTCCCAATATTCCTGATTCATAAATCTACGAATGACGCTTTACGATTTCGCGCGCCGCTATTGTTTTCACAGATTTTGTAACCTGTTCGCGATTTTACACGATTCGGCCGTCCGCCAGTTCGACAACTTTTGGCGCGCGGGCGGCGAGAGTTGAATCGTGCGTGGCGATCACAAGCGTCGCGTTTTGTTCCGAAACCAGCGAGCAAAGCAGATCAATAATTTCGCCGCCCGTGTGCGAATCGAGATTTCCCGTCGGTTCATCGGCGAGAATCAAATCCGGCTGGTTGATCAGCGCGCGGGCCAGCGCGACGCGTTGGCGTTCGCCGCCGGAAAGTTCCGCCGGCCGATGTTCCAAACGATCTTTCAATCCCACGCGCGCCAATAAATCGCGACCGCGATTTTCCGCCTTTCCCGCCGGCACGCGCGCAATTCGCGCGGGCAGACAGACATTTTCCAGAGCGTCCAGTTCCGGCATCAGGTGAAACGCCTGGAACACGAAACCGATTCGCGAATTGCGAAGTCGCGCCAGATCGTTGGCGGAAAATTTCGCGAGATTTTCGTTCGCGAACCACACCCCGCCCTGGTCGGGCGAATCCAATCCGCCGAGCAAATGCAGCAGCGTACTTTTTCCCGCGCCGGACGCGCCGCGCAACGCGACAAATTCGCCGCGCCCGACGCTGAACGTCACGTCGCGCAAAACCGTGAGCGAGCGCCGCCCCAGATCGTAAGTCTTGCTGACGCCCTGGGCGGAAACGAGAAATTCACTCATCGCGGCCTCCGGCAAGTTTCGAGTTTCGAGTTTTGAGTTTTGAGTTTGAATTATGAACTGCCAACTCGCGGGCGAGCATTTCGCAGTCAGTCGAAAACTCGAAACTGGAAACTTGAAACCCGAAACTCAAATTATTCATATCTCAACGCCTCCACGGGATTGAGCCGGCTGGCGTATCGCGCCGGAAACGCCGCCGCGCACAAACAAATCAACAGCGAACCGCCGCAAATCACCGCAATGTCGCCCGGCACGATGAGCGCGGGCAATTGCGTGAAGCCATAAATGGACGCGGGAAAAAGTTCCATTCCTGTTGCGCGCCGCATGAAATCGAGAAATTCATTTCGATAATGCAGCGCGAGCAAACCAACTCCCAATCCGGTCAGAATTCCAAAGACGCTCACCACCAGGCTTTGTCCCATGAAAACCCACATCACCTGCCGGCTCGACGCGCCGAGCGCTTTCATCACGCCAATCTCTCGCGTTTTCATCACAATAAAAGTGATCGTGGTGCAGGTAATTCCAAACGCGGCGACGATCACGATGAAAAATAAAATGTAAAGCATCACGTTTTTTTCCACCATCACCGCCGACAACATTGGACTTTCCTCGAGCCACGTCGCGACCGAATATTCCGGCCCGAGCGTTTTTTGAAGTTGTCGCTTTACCTCCGCCGCGCTGAACGGATCGTGCAGCATCACCATCAATCCATGCACGCTGTCGCCGATGTCGTACATTTCCTGCGCGTTTTCCAGCGAAGTAACGATGACGCTGGAATTGAACTCGTAATAACCGACATCGAAAATTCCGCGCACCGTGTATTCGGTCGGCAAAATCGCTTCCTCCTCGCCTTTGTCGCGGCTCTCTTTC
>DASSNZ010000234.1:0-20869 GCA_035701135.1 Verrucomicrobiia bacterium | reverse complement strand
GACTCATCGGCGTGGTGCTGCCGGAAACCGGGCAGACGTGTTTCTATAAATTGATGGGCGACAAACAAATTGTGGCGCGGGAGAAAGACGCATTCACGAAATTTGTCCAGACCGCGAAATATTCTCATGCGTCCTGAAATTTCCAGATTGGCTTTCGGAAAACAATTTCACCCGCGCGCGAAATCGCAAAATCGGAATTCGGGCGATTTGATGCCGGGAGTTGAATGTCCAATGTCCGATATTTTCACAGACGCAGAGGTTGTCGGGAAGGAATGTCATCATGTTTTTTAAGCGGTTGTTTAAAAGTTTTGCTTCGCTCCGGCTCACAGTCGTGCTGCTGGCGTTTTCGATTATTCTGGTCTGGGTCGGAACCATCGCGCAGGCGGACGAAGGGCTTTACCAGGCGCAAACGCGATATTTCAAGGAATGGTTCGTTGTGGGCGCGCACATGTTCGGCCACCACATTCCGCTCGTTTTGCCCGGCGGCTATTTGTTAGGAACGCTGCTTCTGATCAATCTGGTCGCGGCGCATTTGCAACGGTTTCAATTTACTCGGAAAAAAATCGGCATTCACGTGGCGCACGCGGGAATTATTCTTTTGCTTCTCGGACAACTCACCACCGATATTTTTTCGCACGAAACGCAAATCCATTTCGCCGAAGGCGAAACCAAATCCTACGCGGAAAGCTCGTCGAAATATGAACTTGCGTTTGTCACTTCGGCGGACGCGAATCACAATCAGGAGATTGTTATTCCAGGAAAATTACTCGCGTCCGGTGGTGAAATAAAAAATCCGCAATTGCCGTTCACCATTCGCGTGAAAAGTTATTGGCACAATTCCAAGCCGTCATTTCGCGCGCCGATGATGAAAAATGGCCCGCCGATTACGACGAACGGCATCGCGATGGATTTTGATTTTCATCCCGCTGCCGACGTGAAAACGATGGACGACAAAAACGCGCCGACGGCGTTGATTGAAATTTCTTCGACCAACGGTTCGCTGGGTTCGTGGATTGTCTCCGATTGGGCAGGGGACGACTCAATGTTGGATACATTGCGGTTTACTTATTCCCAAAACATGGGTGATTCTATCGCGCAAACAATCATCGCGAAAATCACGCAGCCGCAATCCATTGAAGTCGGCGGTAAGAAATTCACGTTCACGCTTCGTCCGCAGCGTGTTTACACGCCGTTTTCGCTGACGCTTCTCAAGGCGACGCATTCCGTTTATCCGGGCACGGATATTCCGAAAGATTTTCGCAGCCGCATCCGTTTGCAAAACCCGAAAACGGGCGAGGATCGCGAAGTGGAAATTTACATGAACAGTCCGTTGCGCTACGCGGGTTTGACGTTTTACCAATATCAGATGTCGCCGGGTGAAATGGCGCTGCAATCCGGCGAGCGCCCATGGTCGGTGCTTCAGGTGGTTCGCAATCCGAGTTGGCTCACGCCTTACATTGGCTGCGCGATGGTCGCCGCCGGGCTGGTCATTCAATTTTTGTCCCATTTGATCGGATTTATTTCAAAACGAAAACCCAATCCGCGCCCCAAACCCGAAGTGCGCGAACGCGAGGCGGAGATGAAAACCGTATGAAAAAATGGCTCCCGTTTATTTTGACCGCGCTGATGGCCACGTGGTTTTTCAGTACGTTGCGTCCGACGCCGGACAAGGATTTCGCTTTTTCGCAATTCGCGGAGTTGCCGATCGTTTTCAATGGCCGGTTGCAACCGATGGATTCGCTCGCGCGGAATTCGCTTTTACAGATTCGCGAGAAGCAGACGTTGAACACCGAGCCGTGGAAAAGCTGGAACGAAAAACCGCAAATCATTCCCGCGATTCAGTGGCTCGCGACGGTGATGATGAATCCCGCCGTCGCCGATCAGTGGCCGGTTTTTCGCGTGGACAATCCGGATGTCATCGCGATGCTTCGGCTTCCCGGCAAAGACAAGGCGCACAAACAGGACGGGAAATATTATTCCTGGAACCAATTCGTTCCGTCGCTTTCAAATCTGGACAACGAGGCGCAGCGCATTGAACAAATTGAAGCCTCGCATCGCAGCGCGTACGAACGCGGCGTAATGAAATTGCGCGAACGGCTTGTGCTTTACGCGCGATTGAAAAACACAATTCAGCCGCCGGACGCGGAAAATTGGGCGGCGGAAGTTGCGGAATACGAGAAACTCATCCCAGCCGGAGTTGCCGCCGCGCAGGCGCAACAGGCCGGACAAAAACACGACGACGAAGTTCTCAGCCATTTCGCAACGCTCGCCGGACGTTACGATTCGATGGATCGCTACGATGCGCCATTGATTGTTCCGCCGGAAGTGAGGGGTTCGAATAACGACTGGATGCGAACCGGAAAAGCGCTGCTGGCCGCGATGCGCGACGGAAAAGTGGATCCATCGGTAAAAGCATACGCTGCAATGGCGACGGATTTCAAAAACGGCGATGTCGCGGGTTTCAACAAACAGCTTCTGGATTATCGCGCGACGCTGATTCCGCGTTTCACGGACGACATTCATAAAGCGCGTTGGGAGGTTTTCTTCAACCAGATGGAGCCGTTTTACAAAGCGATGGTGATTTATGTTCTGGCCGGGTTGCTCGCGGGACTTTTCTGGTTCAATCTTTCCGAACCGCTCCGGCGTTCCGCGGTCTGGCTGATTATTCTCGCGTTTCTGATTCACACCACCGGATTGATTTTCCGAATGGCGCTGGAAGGGCGTCCGCCAGTGACGAATCTTTATTCATCCGCCGTTTTCATCGGCTGGGGCGCGGTGATTCTTGGGCTGGTTCTGGAACGATTTTACAAAAATGGAATCGGCGCGGTAGTCGGTTCCGGAATCGGATTTCTCACGCTGATTATCGCGCATCATCTTTCGCTTTCGGGCGATACGATGGAAATGATGCGCGCGGTGCTCGACACGAATTTCTGGCTGGCGACGCATGTCGTCGTGGTGACGCTCGGTTACGCGAGCACATTTGTCGCCGGATTTCTGGCGATCATTTACATCACGCGCGGTGTGTTCACAAAAACGCTGGATGAGGCCACTGGAAAATCCCTGGCGCGGATGGTTTATGGAATTGTTTGTTTCGCGACGCTGTTCAGCTTTGTCGGCACGGTGCTCGGCGGAATCTGGGCGGATCAATCGTGGGGAAGGTTCTGGGGCTGGGACCCGAAAGAAAACGGCGCGCTGATCATCGTTTTGTGGAACGCGCTGATTTTGCATCTGCGTTGGGGTGGAATGATTCGTCAGCGCGGACTGATCAATTGCGCGATTTTCGGCAACATCGTGACGAGCTGGTCATGGTTTGGCGTGAACATGCTGGGAATTGGATTGCACAGCTACGGATTCATGGACGCGGCGTTTAAATGGCTGTTGCTTTTTGTCGGCAGCCAGATCTGCCTGATTATTCTCGGCTGCCTGCCGCTTTATATGTGGAAAAGTTATCAGCATCGCGGCGGCGGTCCGCAGCCAAAATCTGGAAATGGTCCGAATGGTTCGGAAGCGGTTGCGGCGACTTGAATTCTGAAATTGTGTAGATTAAAACCTCGACAAATTGAGGATATTAACAATGCGGAAATCTTTGCGTATGCCGCGTTCAGTTTCTAAAATTTTATTCGCGGGATTCATGGGCCTGGGAGTCGCGTGGGCATTGAATCCTGTTTTGCATCCGCCACAAGGGGTTTTTCCGACTGATTGGACTTACGCTCAACTTGTAAATAACCGATATCCATTCCATCTATTTAATCCAGTGTGGCTAAATAATCCTGAAACACAGTGGTGTTTCGCGGAATCTGTTGTTCGGTTGGTTGTTATCGCAATCGCTTTCATCATGGTTTTGGTTTGCGCCCGGTTGCGCTTAATTTTACATCAATCCCCAGCGAGTGCTTGAAATCGCCGTTGATGGATCAGTCTGAAAAAATTTCAGACGCGCGCGGTTCCTGAAATATCCGTCGCCGGATGGAATTATTTATCGGAAGTCACCAATCCGATTCGAATGGCGTAGCGAACCAGACCGGGAACGTCATGAATTCCGATTCGGTCCATGAGTTGTGAACGATGCGCCTCGATGGTCTTGATGCTGACGGACAGCATGAACGCAATTTCCTTGGTGGATTTTCCCTCGGCAATGAGTTGGAGGATTTCCCGCTGACGCGGCGTCAATTCAGATGGCGCGGAAGTCTCGGCGTCGCCGACGCGTTCCAGGTAATTATTGATCACTTTCTTCGATACCGCCGGGCTTAAATAAGTTTCGCCGCGATCAATGGCTTTCAACGCCAGTTCCAGTTCGGTTGTGGCCGCGTCTTTCAAGAGATAGCCGGAAACTCCGATTTTCAACGCCCGCAGCACGTATTCCTCGTTCGCGTGCATGGAGAGAATGATCACTTTGATGTGAGGAAAATCCTTGACCACGCGCACGCTGATATCCAATCCATTCATGCCCGACATCGTGATGTCCAAAAGCACAATGTTAGGATTTGTTTTCCTGATCAGTTCCAGAGCCTCGCGTCCGTCGCTGGCTTCGCCGATCACCTGAATGCCCGCCATTTTTTCCAACAGCGAGCGAATGCCGGCGCGAACCAGCGTGTGATCATCGGCTAGTAAAACTCGAATCATTGTTCCGCAGGAGGCAAGTTGATAATGACAGGAAAACGGGCCAGAATCGTGGCGCCTTCGCCGCTGACGGCATTAATGCTGAGCGCGCCGCCGGCAAGCGACACTCTTTCTTCCATTCCGATCAGTCCGAGGCTCGCGCCTTGTTCAGACCGTTTTCGCATCGCATCGAAATTAAAACCGATTCCGTCGTCGCAAACCGACAGTTGCAGAGCGTCGTTTTTCATTTCCAGTTTGACGACCACGTTTTTGGCTTTGGAATGGCGCACAACATTGGTCAACGCTTCCTGCGCAACCCGAAAGCACGTGGTTTCCAGCGTTGGAGCGAGTCGTTCCAGATTCGGATCGGATGTGAAGCGCGCGTAAATTCCGGTGCGTTGCGACAATTGATCCACATACCAGCGAAGCGCCGCGGCGAGGCCGAGGTCGTCGAGCAACGGCGGCCGCAAATCCAAAGAAAGATTTCTCACCTGCCGCAATAATCCGTCAATCGCGGCGATGCTTTCATCGAGCCGGACTGATGTGGAATCCGGGGATTTTTGCGCGGCTTGAAGATTGATTTTCATCGCGGTCAAGGCTTGCCCGATTTCATCATGCAACTCCCGCGCGAGATGCCGCCGTTCCAATTCCTGAACATTGACGAGATTGGCGGAAAGCAATTGCAAGCGCTTGTTGGTTTCGCGCAACGCGGCTTCCGCCTGCTTGCGTTCCGTGATGTCCCGCGCGATCACGGAATAAAATTGAATCTCCCCGCGCTCGGTTTTGTTGGCCAGCACGACAAGGGAAACCGGAGTCTCCTGGCTATTGCGGTTGGATAACACGCTTTCACCCGTCCACATTCCTCGTTTTTCCAGAGCTGAAACCGCTTCGCGTTCGATTATGTCGAAAGCCGGAGGCGGCACAAATTCCCGAACGCCCAGGGAGGAAATATCGTCGTTGCGCGCAATGCCTAACATTTTGCGCCCGGCGTGATTGATGTAAATGCAACGGCGGTTCCGGTCGGCAATCAGGACGAGATCGGGAGTGGCCTCAAGCGTGGCGATCAGGCGCGCTTCGGTTTCCTTTGCCTGCTGTTTCAGCAATTGATTTTTGCGGAGCCGCGCGTGGACGGCGGCGAGCAGCGTTTCGCCGCTGAACGGTTTTTCCAGATAATCGTCCGCGCCACGGGTCATTCCACGGCGCATTCCCTCTTCGGACGGTTTTCCCGTCATGAGAATGAAAGGAATCAGCGCCGTTGCGGGATTTTCGCGAAGCCGCTCCAGAGTCGAGTAGCCGTCGCCGTTGACCATGTTGATGTCGCACACGATCAATTCCGGTTTATGTTTTTCCGCGAGCCGCACGCCGTCCTCTTCGTCTCCGGCTTCGATTACGTTGAAGCGATGGGTCTGCAATAAATTCCGAATGCTTCGCCGCAACAGCGCGTCATCGTCAATGACTAATATGTTCGTGGAACTCATTAGAGAAATCGCCTGAGCAAAGCCAACCGCTTTCAACGCGGGCAACAAAATAATTTTGAGACGCGCGCGGCAAAAGAAAAGTTTTTTTTCAGATCCGCCGCGCGGAATTTCTGTCGTGACCGCGGGCGCGCGGGCGGAAGAATTTCTTTTCATCACCTGGACTTTCGGATAATCCTGCTCCATGTCTGAGTCGCCGCACAAAGGGGAAATTGTGTTCCGTGGCATACCGGTCTCGGCTGGTGTCTGCCGCGGGAAAATTCTCGTGCTCGGAAGACCGCATCAAAACATCACACGCCGTGATCTGCCGGAATCCGAAGTGCCGGAAGAAGTGGGGCGGCTCGAACGCGCTCTTGTCCAGACGCGGCAGGAAATCAGCGAAGTTCAGCGCAAAGTCAGCGAGGGAATGGGCGCCGCGGAAGGCAGCATTTTCGACGCGCATCTGCTCGTGCTCGAAGACCGAACGTTGATTGACGAGGTATTGCGCGTGATCACGACGGAAAAGGTGAATGCCGAATTTGCGTTTCACACGGTCGCGGAACGTTACGCCAAAACGCTGGCGGCGATTGAAGACGATTATTTGCGCGAACGCGCGACGGACATGCGCGACGTGACGACGCGCGTGTTGAACAATCTCATCGGCAGCCCGGGCGAAACCGACCTGCGGCAGCTTTCCGAGCCGTGCATCATCATCAGCCACGACTTGAATCCCTCCAACACCGCGCAAATGGACCGCGCCAAAGTGTTAGGATTTGCGACCGACATCGGCAGCAAAACTTCGCATACCGCGATCATGGCGCGTTCGCTGCGGATTCCGGCTGTGGTGGGGTTGAAGGGCGCGAGCGAGGAGTTGCAAACCGGGCAATACGCGTTGCTCGACGGTTTCAACGGAATCGTCATCATCAATCCGACCGACCAGACGCTGTTCGAATACGGCCAGTTGATTCGCAAGCAGGTCACGTTGCAGGAGAAACTCCGCGACATTCTGCTCAAACCGGCGGTGACGCTGGACGGGCATCGGGTTTTTCTTTCGGCGAATATTGAACGCGCGGAGGACGCGAAATCCGTTGTGGAAGCGGGCGCGGAAGGCGTGGGTTTGTTTCGCACGGAATATTTGTTCATCAATCGCGACAGGATGCCGGGCGAGGAAGAGCAATATCAGGCGTATCGGCAGGCGGCGGCGGCGTTGAAACCGCATCCGGTGACGATGCGCACGATGGATCTGGGCGGCGATAAATTTCTTTCGCATTTGCAGCTTCCGTCGGAGATGAATCCATTTCTTGGCTGGCGCGCGATTCGAATTTGTTTGCAGGAACGGGAGGTTTTTCGCAATCAGCTTCGCGCCATTCTGCGCGCGAGCGCGGAGGGAAACATCAAAATGATGTATCCGATGATTTGCGGACTTGAAGAATTGAACATGGCCAACGCGCTGGTCGAGGAATATAAATCCGAATTGCGCGCCGAAGGCGTTGCGTTCGATGAGCATCTGGAAATCGGGGCGATGATCGAAATTCCGTCGGCGGCGCTGATTGCTGATTCGCTCGCGAAGCGTTTGAAATTTTTCAGCATTGGCACGAATGATTTAATCCAATATTCGCTGGCCGTGGATCGGATGAATGAAAAAATCGCGCATCTTTACGAGCCGACACATCCCGCGATTTTGCGCCTGATCAAAATGACCGTGGACGCGGCGCGCCGACACAAAATCAGCGTGAGCGTGTGCGGCGAAATGGCGGGCGATCCGGTGCTGACGCCGCTGTTGCTGGGGTTGGGCGTGGATGAGTTGAGCGCATCGCCGCCGCTGATTCCACAGGTGAAATTCATGGTGCGCCGGTTGAAATTATCCGAAGCGAAGGAACTGGCTGAGTTTGCCCTGGATTGCGAATCCGGTTCGGAAATTCTGGCACGTTGCCAGGAACTGGCGCGCCGGGCCGCTCCGAGCCTGTTTGAAAACAAAGTTTAATTTTCGGCGCGGAAAGTGGAACAACTGCCTCGGGATTTTTTTTCACGCCGTGCCTGATTGTTTTTGTCCGGAAGAAATCAATTGAAAACGAAAAAACTGAAATCATGAAAGTCATTATTCTCGCCGCCGGTTACGCCACCCGCCTGTATCCGCTCACGCTCACGCAACCCAAGCCGCTCCTGCCCGTGGCGGGAAAACCGATGATCGAATACGTGCTTGATAATCTCTCGCCGATTCCTGGCATTGACCGGATTTACGTCGTGACAAACGCAAAATTCGCGGGTCATTTTCAGAAATGGGCCGATGATTATCGCGCATCGAAATCGCAACTCAATTTTACCATTGTCAACGACGGTTCGACGGACGATACGAACAAACTCGGCGCGATCGGCGACATTCATTTCGTTTTGAAAACGCACAATTTGGATGACGATTTGATCGTTGTCGCGGGAGATAATTTGTTCAGCGAAAAGCTGGAAGGCTTTGGCGCAATTTGCCGGGAAAAAAACGCGCCGGTCCTCGCGCTTTACGATGTCGGTGATCTCGAGCAGATCAAAAAATATAATTCCATTTCGCTCGACGCGAGCGGGCGTATCACGTTTTTCGAGGAGAAACCGAAAAATCCGACAAGCACGCTCACCGGCATCGCGTTGTATTATTATCCGAAATCCAGTTTGCCGATGATTCATAAATACGTCGCGGAGGGAAACAATCCGGACCAGCCGGGGCGGCTGATTCAATGGCTTTATACGCGAACGCCGGTTTACACGTGGCAGGTGCCGGGAATCTGGTACGACATCGGATCAAAGGAAACGCTCGAGGAAGCGAACCGGATTTTTGCGAAAAAGTAGAAAAAACGGAACTGACTCCGGCGAGAAACGGAGCGCCGCGTTTTTCAGCGCCATCGGAATTTCAAATCTGAATTTTCAGATTTGAAATTTCCAAAATGCGGAAGTTCTGGCTTCAAGATTCCCAATCCAACGAATTCAGAATATTAAGATGCGCGAGTTGGGACGCGGTGCTATTAACCGGGCGTCTGGGTTTTTTCCGTCAGCACTTTGTTCACCGTTTCGACCAGTTTTTCGGCAGTGTAAGGTTTTGGAATAAACGCGTTCACTTTAAGCCGGAAGTTCGTGTCGCTTTCCTTGCGATCTCCATCGCCGCTGGCGGTGATGATTTTGAGGTCTGGATTGATTTTGCGCAGCGCGAGACTGGTTGCGCGACCGTCCATGAAAGGCATGGCCGTGTCGGTCACGACGAGTTTCACTTCCTGGCGGTTGTCGGCGAAAAGGGCGACCGCTTCCGGGCCGCTTCCCGCAGTCATCACACGATAGCCGAAATTTTCCAGGGTTGCTTTCGTCAGCTCGCAGATCGCGGTTTCGTCGTCCACCACGAGGATGAGTTCGCCGTGTCCGGTCGGCAGGTTCATTTGTTTTTGATCCACCTCGGCAACGGGCGCGGCGTTCAGCGCGGGAAGATAAACATTAAATTCCGATCCTTCGCCGGGCTGGCTTTTCACCGTCATGAAACCGCCGTGATTTTTAACGATGTTCAACGAAGTGGAAAGTCCAAGGCCGGTTCCCTTGCCGGCGGATTTCGTCGTGAAGAACGGCTCGAAAATTTTCTGCACGGTTTCGGGACTCATGCCGGTCCCGGTGTCGGAAACACTCAAACGCAGGTAACGCCCCGGCACGGCGTCCGGATGCATCCGGGCCTGGGTTTCGTCGAGCAAAACATTTTCCGCAGTAATCGTGATCTGTCCGCCGCGAGGCATGGCGTCGCGCGCGTTGATGCAGAGATTCATCAGGACCTGATGCAACTGGGTGGCGTATCCGGAAACGGCCCAGAGGCCGGAGGGAAATTTCACGCGTCCGGTGATGAATTTTGGAAAAAGATCTTTCATGATTTTTTCCATTTCGCGGAGCAGCAATTCAATTTTGATCGTGGTTTGTTTTCCCTCGACGCCGCGCGCGAACGTGAGCACCTGCTTGAGCATTTCCGCGCCGCGTTTCACGCTGGATTCCATGGTTTCAAGGATTTGCCGCGATTGCGCGCTGAGGCTTTCCGAGCGGAGAATGGAAATGCCCATGAACACCGGCACGAGCGCGTTGTTGAGATCGTGCGCCACGCCGCCGACGAGCGAGCCGATGCTTTCCATGCGTTGAACGCGCAGAAATTGTTCCTCGATCTGTTTTTTCTGCTGCTCGCTTTTTTTGAGTTCCAGTTCCGCGCGTTCGCGGCGTTCGCGTTCCTCAATTTGTTCAATGGCATTGCGCACGGCGGAAGCCAGGCGCCCGGGACGTTGTTTCAAAATATAATCGGTGGCGCCTTGTTTGAGACTTTGCACGGCGGTTTCCTCGCCGATGGTTCCCGAGAAAAGGATGAATGTGACATCGGGAATTTTTTCCCGCGCCAGCGACAGGGCTTTCATTCCGTTGTAGCCCGGCATTGCGAAATCGGAAATGACAATGTCCCATTCGGATTGCTCCAGCGCGCGCTCGAATTCATCGCGGGAGGAAACGCGATGCGGCGTGAGGCCCAGTCCCTCTTCTTCAAGCAGCGCGCGGACGATTTCGGCGTCTTGCGGATTATCTTCGAGATGCAGGATTTTCAGTTTCTTGTTTTCGGCGGTTTGTTCCATGGCTTCACCTTTGTGTCTTCGGTTTGGTCAGTTGTGGTCAACAGGTGCAATGTTTCCGGTGGTTCTGGTGGATCGGAAATTTTTTGAAAATCTGACGAATGAGCGTTTCTCGCGGACGTGAGAAACTGCAATTTAACAGGGAATGGACGTTGCGAGAGTTCCGGCGAACAAAAAAACACCGATTCCCGAGGCAAATCCGCGCAAACTTTATGCTGACGATAAAACTTCATTCCCATTTCTAAAACCCTGTCAGAGCTGCACATTGCGTGCCGCCCGGACATTTTTCTAAAAAATAAAAATCCCAGTCTGTTTCGGGCGCGCGGGAAACCCGGTTGCGACCTAAATCAGCGTCAACCCACACGAAACGAAATCCGCGCGATGGTCCGGCTTCCAAAACTGTGCCGCAAACGATCCAGAATTTCTTTGCGACGATAGCGGACAATTTCCGCAAGCCAGACACTGCTGTCCACGTTTACAAACAGCGTTCCGTTTCGCAACCCGACCGGTTGCGCGTGCGCGACAATGTTCGGATCCATCAGATGGTTCCAGACTTTCGCGATTTCCGCCTCGGATTGGCGCGTTTCAATCCGCAAATCGGAAAGCACTCGATCCATCACCGTTCCGGCCGGTTTGGCGCGATCCGATCGCGCGATTTCTGCCGCCGTCAAATCCACTCCGCGCCACGACGCGAGCGCGCGCTGGCGCGCGGAAAGCCGCGGCGGACCGAGCGGTGGAATTCGTGTGGACGAAAAATACATGATTCAAATCGTTTGCCCAATCTATTGCGAGAACGCGCCGCCAAGTCAAACGTTTCAAGCCGCAAACGAGCGAAAATTTTCAGGCCCATTTTAAACAAATTTACGACGGGCAAAAAATCATTCCGTCGGCTGGAGTTTGTGTTCGAGCGCGACATGTTCATCCAAAACCAGAACGCCGTGCGGCGGCAAATCGTAATTTCCAGAAAAAGTATTTCCCGTGAGAAAATCGTGCATCGGTTTGTAAAACTGCACGCGCACCGGGGAATTCTGATGGTTCAACAGAAAGTAAATCTGCGCGCCGTCTTTTTGCCTCATGCTCACCTGAATATTTTCCGGCACTTTCAACAGCGGATGCAGATTGCAGACCTGCCGCAGCCAGACGACGAGATCGTGGTAAAACGGCTGGTGACTTTGCGTGCCGATGTAAATCGCCTTGCCCAGGCCATAGACATTCATCGTCATCGCCGCGCGGCCCGCGTAAAAATCCTTCGCGTAAGTCGCCAGCACCTGACATTCCTTCGGCTCGATGATGTCGCACCAGAGCCGAGCCGGATGCAAATGGCTGGTGGGAAAAGCGCCCTTGAATGTCAGATGATTTTCCTCGCCTTCGGAAAGCGGCTCGAATTCCAGGACCTCCAGCCCGAACAAATCCGTCATGTCGTGCGGATAACCGGTTTCCGCCGCCATGTTGTGTTCGTCCACGAGTCCGGTGTTGAAAGTCGCGACGAGATTTCCGCCGTTTTGCACGTAGAGTTTGAGCAGATCCGCCTCGCCGCCGGAAAGCAGATGGAGCGATGGCGCGAAAACGATTTTATATCTCGAAAGATCGTCCGTCGGCCGCGCGAAATCCACGGAAATGTTCCGCTCATGCAGCGCGTTGTAAAACAATTGAATGTGCTCGCGCAGATTGAACCGATTGCTCGGCTGCATCGGCTGTTGCAACGCCCAGTCGTTGTCGTGCGTGTAAAGAATGCAGGTTTCGGCGACGACTTTTGTTCCTTTGATCGCGGGCGCCAGCATTCGGATTTCTTCGCTGAGTTGCGTAATTTCCTTGAGCACGCGGCTGTTTGCGTCCACGTGATGCGGGAGAATCGAACTGGAGAATTTTTCATTTCCGATTCGCGGCTGACGCCATTGGTAATATAAAATGGCGGATGCGCCGCGCGAGAGCAATTGATACGTGATCAGGCGAACCAATCCCGGACGCAACAGCGCATTGGCGTCCTGCCAGCCGGATTGCCCGAGTTTTTGCTCAATCGCCCAAAATCCGGTATCGCCGTCCGGCGTCTGGATATCCTCTTTTTTCAACGAGCGAATCAGGTCAATTTCGCACGCCAGTTCGGCGGCCTTGGTTCTGGCGACCGCGTTGCTTTCCATGGAAACGAAATCCAGGATTTTTCCGACATCGAAATGATCGAATCGCCGCTGGAACGCGCGCAGATTGGTCGTGATCGGCATGTCTGGCGTGAGCGCGCGCAATGCTTCGGCCTGCATATTGATGAACGCCACGACCGTGTCGCTGCTGAACCGCGCCCAATCCAGCATCAACGCGGGATTGTGCGGCGTCGGCGCGCGCATCGGCATCGGCACATCGTCAAAAGACGAAACGACCTGGCCGAGATAATACAATCCAAGCTGCCGGTTCAGGCGCTCGACAGTCTCGTATTTCAGCTTGAGCCAGTTCTGCCATTCCAGCCGCGTGCCTTCGTTGAACGACCATTCGGTCTGATGCCCGCCGATGCCGCTGTCAATCTGCCATGCGATCAGTTGCGGATGACGCCCAAGCGCATCGGCCATAGCCTCGACGATGCGTTTGGAATAATTCCAATAAACATCGCTGTTGAAACAGACGGCGCGGCGCGCGCCGGACCGCAATGGAATTCCGTTTTCATCAAGCGGCAGGATTTCGGGAAATTTTTTTGAAAGCCAGACCGGCGGCGCGGCGGTGGGCGTGGCGAGGACAACCTGAATTCCGTTTCGGCCCATCAGATCCATGAAACGCCGGAGCCAGTCGAAATTGAATTCGCCATCGCGCGGCTCGCAAAGGCCCCAGACGAATTCTCCGACGCGAACCACGTTGATGCCGGATTTGGCCATGAGTTCCGCGTCCTGTTCCCATTGAGCCTCGGGATTTTCGGAAGTGCCGCCGTAAGGAAAGACCCATTGTTCCGGATAGTAATCAGCGCCGAAATACATAAGTTTGATTCGCTGTTTCGCTGGCGTGCTACGCAGTTATTGTAATGCACAAAGACCGTTTTCCGCAATGGAAATTTGCGCGGAAGAAATAACTGCCGGAATGCTTTGCAATCAGCGCGATTGCGCGGAAAGTCCAATATCGAAATTCAAAGTTCCGCTATTCTATCTTAGCGAAATCTTTCGAGTTTTTTATCGGGATGTCCCCAATGTTTTTTGAGTGATTCGGAAATTGTCCCGGAACTTTTATTTCTTCGCTTCTTTTGCCCAGGTATCTTTCAAAGTAATTGTTCGATTGAAAACGGGCTTGCCCGGCGCGCTGTCCGGGTCGAGCGCGAAATACGCAAGACGCTCAAACTGGTAGCGCAGTTCCGGTTTTGCGTCGCGCAGGCAGGGTTCGCATTTCGCCGTTACGATTTCAAGCGAATGCGGATTGATGTGCCGCATAAAATCGCCGTCGGCATCCGGTTGCGCGACGGTGAAAAGACGATCGTAAAGTCGCACTTCGGCGTCAATCGCGAGCGCGGCGCTGACCCAATGAATCGTTCCCTTGACCTTGCGTCCGGCTGTCGCGCCGCCGGTTTTGCTGTCGAGATCGGCAGTGCAGCGAAGTTCAATCAGATTTCCGGCGGCGTCTTTGATGACTTCATCGCATTTGATGATGTAAGCGTATTTCAAGCGCACTTCGCCGCCGGGCCGAAGGCGGAAATATTTCGGCGGCGGCGTTTCCATGAAATCGTCGTGCTCAATATAGAGTTCGCGCGTGAAAGGAATTTTTCGCGTTCCACTGTCCGGATCTTCAGGATTATTGATGGCGTCCAATTCCTCGGTTTTATTTTCGGGAAAATTCGTGATGACAACCTTGATCGGGCGCAACACGGCGAGACGCCGCAGCGCGATTTTATTCAATTCGCCGCGAATCGCGTGTTCATAAACCGCGATGTCCGTCACGGAATTATATTTCGTGACGCCGACGCCAATGACGAAATCGCGCAACGCGGCCGCCGGCACACCCCGGCGGCGAATGCCTGAGATCGTCGGCAAACGCGGATCGTCCCAGCCGGTGACGATTTTTTCATTCACAAGTTGGATGAGTTTTCGCTTGGAAACAATCGTGTAGCCGGGAATCAATTTCGCGAATTCGTACTGGCGGGGCAGGGGACGCGGCAGATCGAGACTTTCCAGAATCCAATCATAAAGCGGGCGATGCACTTCGAATTCCAGCGTGCAAACCGAATGCGTGACGCCCTCGATGTAATCGCTCAGGCAATGCGCGAAATCATACAACGGATACACGCGCCATTTTGCGCCTGTATGATGATGATCCGCGTGGCGAATTCGGTAAAGCACCGGATCGCGCAGCCAGATGTTAGGAGAGGCCATGTCAATTTTCGCGCGCAGCGTTCGCGCGGCATCGGGAAATTCGCCGTTCTTCATGCGTGTGAAGAGATCGAGATTTTCCTCAACGGAACGGTTTCGAAATGGAGAATCTTTTCCCGGACGGTCCGGCGCGCCGCGATATTCATCCGTTTCCTTCGGCGAAAGATCGCAGACGTAGGCTTTGCCTTTTTTGATCAACGCCACGGCGTATTCGTAAATCGCGTCGAAATTATCCGACGCGTAAAACGGCTCAAGATCAGCGATGGCCAGCGGCGCGTTCTCCGGCGCGCTGGCAACTTTATGCGCGGGTTCCGGAACAATGGCGGGCAGATGAAAATCCGTTTTGCCATCGAGGTGTTTCGCCGCGGGAAGTTCGCCTTTCGGTTTCAGTCCGAGCCGGTCGTCCGCCCAATCGGCGATCAGCCAATTCACATCGTGAATAATGGATTCGACGTATTCAACATCTTCTTTGGTTGGATTGGTGTCATCCATCCGGAGATTGCAGACGCCGCCGAATTCGCGCGCGATTCCGAAATTCAGACAGATGCTTTTCGCGTGGCCGATGTGCAGATAACCGTTCGGCTCCGGCGGAAAACGCGTGTGAATTTGCGGATATTTTTTTTCCTCCACGTGTTTCGCGACGATGTCCCGGATGAAATCGGACGGAGCGGCGTTCGACGCGGACGGAGCTTGCAATTCCTGATTCATAAAAAATTCAAGTCAGCGTAACAAAGGGCTTGGCCAATGTCCAACGGCCAGCAAAACTGCGCGACTTAGATCGCGCGACAAAACGAATGAACAGTATCGAAAGCATCATCTGTCTGATCCTGCTATTCATGGCCGTGCCGGACCTGTGCAAAAAAATGCGGCGGCCGGCGTTGGCCAATGCGTTCTTCGTGATTTTTGGAATTGTGCTCGGGCCGATTGTAAAAGGAGACGTTTCCGTCATGCTCGTCCAGGCGGGCAAAGTGGGTTTTCTTCTCGTGCTTTTTGAAGTCGGTCTGGAAATTGATCTGCCGCGTTTCAGGGAATTTCTCCGTCCGCTGATGTTCGCCATCGCGTGGACGCTCGTGCAGTTTCCAATTATTTTTGCGCTTGCGACCCTGGCCGGATTGAATTCGCTCGACGCGCTGGTGGCGACTTCTGCCATCAGCGGATGCTCGATGAGCATGGCGTATTTCGCGTGGAAACGGTATCCGGGACTTTCTGGAAATCCGCGCGCGTTCACCGTGCAGGTCATGGTCGCGCTGGAAACGCTCGCGATCATTCTGTTGGCCGTGGTCGGTCCCGCGCTCGAGCATGGCATCGGCTGGGGAACGTTGTTCCGGCTGGCGGGAATGTCCGTCACAGTATTTTTGATAGGCCGGTTTTCCTCTCATTTCGTCAAGGTATTCGTGTTGATCATGGAAAAAGCCACGCTCTGGCGCGTGCATTTTCTTGTGCTGTTGGTTTTGGTCGTTTGCGCGATTGGCGAGCGGCTTGGATTGGCGGCGGCGAAAACCGCGTTTTTTCTCGGGCTGTTCATGAGCCGCGCGGAATTTCAAAACATGAGCGTGGAGGAATACATCGCGCCGATCAGCCGCCGGTTTTTGATTCCGATATTTTTCGTTTCGCTGGGATTGCTGATCAACCGGCAAATGCTGTTTTCGTACACGGCGTGGCTCGCGCTTTGCGGCGCGCTGCTGCTGCTCGGCTACCGCGAAATCGTTCACCGGCGCTGGCTGAAATCCGGCGGCGACCGGGACACCTATCTTTTGTTCGGTCCGAATCTCACGCTGGTCGCGCTCGCCGCGAATTCACTGTTGGAAGCCGGAAGTCGCGACGCCGCGACATGGACAATTCTGTTCGGATTATTTATCTCGATGCTCGCGTTGTTCCTGCTGCCCAGTGAAGCGGTAAAAAACATCAAACCATCCAAGCCCGAAACGGCTGCAACCGGCAGCGCGTGATTTTGAGAAGAAAATTTATTAACGCAAAGGCGCAAAGAATCGAAGACGCAAGGATGAATTTGCTGAAACCTTCCAATGTGCTGCCGACATTTTGTCGGCAGATGAACATTCATAATTTTTCTTCCGACAACTTCAATCCGTCGGCGTTTTTCAGATTAAAAAACCCTTGCGTCTTCGCTTCTTTGCGCCTTTGCGTTTATTCTGCGCGCGTTTTCGTTTTGATTCGACACACGCGCGTGTGGAATTGAAAATCAGCCGCATGGAAAAACAGATTCTGACTCTCGGTCATTCGCCCGATCCGGACGATGCCTTTATGTTTTACGGGTTGGCGAAGGAATTGATTCCGACGAACGGTTTTCGATTCGAACATATTTTGCAGGATATTCAAACTTTGAACGAGCGCGCGACACGCGGCGAACTGGACATTACCGCCGTCAGCATTCACGCCTATGCGTATGTGAGCGATCAATACGCGTTGCTGCCGAGCGGCGCGAGCATGGGAGACGGCTACGGGCCGATGCTCGTTGCAAAAACAAAATTTTCCAAAGAGGAAATCGCGCGGAAAAAAATCGCCGTCCCGGGAACCATGACCAGCGCGTTTCTCGCGTTGCAATTGTGGCTCGGAAAACCGGCGCGGAAATTTGATTTCGTCGTCGTGCCGTTTGATGAAATTTTTAAAACGGTCCGTTCCGGCGCGGCGGAGGTCGGATTGATTATTCACGAAGGGCAGTTGACGTATCAAAACGAAGGACTTGTGGTTTGCGAAGACCTTGGCGTCTGGTGGGGGAAAGAAAATGATGGATTGCCGTTGCCGCTTGGCGGAAACGTGATTCACAAGCGTTTTGAGCCGGCCGTTCGGAAAAAAATTTCCGACATTTTAACCGCGAGCATTCAATTCAGTCTGGATCATCGCGCCGAAGCGGTGCGTCACGCGTTGCAATACGCCCGGGACATGGGACGCGATCTCGCGGACCAGTTCGTCGGCATGTATGTGAACCACTGGACGCTGGATTACGGCAAGCGCGGGAGGGAATCCATCCGGCGTTTTCTCGACGCGGGATTTGAACGCGGGTTGCTGCCGCGCCGTCAAACTTTAGAGTTCGTGGCATAGTTGGGAATAACTTTTTGCATTTCGCTTTTGACTCATGACGTGATGCGAGTACGGTCTTTGCCACACGGCGCGTCACTCCGCCGGCCCAAACCTGTTTGATTTTGAAATGAAAGAACACGAGAGAAAACTCTCGGGAAACGGCGACGCGGGAAAAGTCGAAAGCCGCCAGCGTGTGACAGTGCTGCACGTGGATGATGATCCGAATGACACGGCGCTTCTCCAGGCGGCCAGCCGGAAAGCGGAAGTGAACTTTGAACTGCAAAACGTGGAGGACGGCGATCAGGCGATCGCGTACTTGAACGGCGTCGCGCCTTTCTCCGATCGCGTGCGTTATCGAATACCCGCGCTGGTATTGTTGGATTTGAAAATGCCGCGCGCCACGGGATTTGAAATCATGCGCTGGATCCGGCAGCATCCGGCGTTTGCGCATTTGCCGATCATTGTGTTGTCCGGCTCCGAAATGGAGGAGGATATTCGCAATGCGTACGCGGAAGGGGCGAATTCCTATCTGGTCAAGCCGCTGGGATTCGAGGCGCTGGTGAAAATGATCCGGAGCATCAACGGCGTTTGGGTCGCGACGAGCCGCCAGATTGTAACAGCATCGGGCGGGCGTAAATAGGGAGTTGACCCTAATGGAATTTTGGAATGCTTGTCGGGTATAGTCCATGCGTTATGAACAAACCATCGCCTCAAAAATTATTGGTGCGCAGCGCGCGTTCGCACAAATTTCTCAAAGCGACCGGGCGATGGACGAAAAGCGCGGAGCAGGCGTGCAACTTTCCGAATCTGCTCAATGCGATCCACACCTGCATGGCCAAAGGCATGAAGGATGTTGAATTGGTTTTCCGCTACGACGGCGCGATCGAGCAGTGCTTTCCTCTGAGCGGTTGGTGAGTTTTGCCGTCAGTTCATCATCAATACATTTAACCGTTTAACGCCAGCATCCAGATTGGTGAGCATATAATTTTTCAACGGGCAGTTTTAGACTATTGTGCGCAAACGGATTTCGGTTGAATCACTCAACTAAAATCATTATCGGCCCAGCAGAAGTTCGCTTTTCACGGACTCAACATGATTTGGTAAAAGCTTCGGGAGCTTTCAAAATTTTCTTCGCAATTCCTCTTTGACAGTTGGTTCGCGCGTTGGCAAGGTTTCGCTTCGATTTTTTTGGAAGGGATTCATACCCCAAACATCGAGTTGGAATTTTTTAAACGAGATTTATGGCAGAACTGGTTGGAAATCTTTTGGTGGGACAATCCGGCGGCCCGACCGCCGTAATCAACGCGAGCCTCGCCGGCGTCATTCAGGAAGCCGGACGCCACGAAATGATCGAGGAAATTTACGGCGCGCGAAACGGGATTCTCGGCATTCTCAATGAGGAGTTGATTGACATCAACGAAGAAAAAGCCCGCGCCATCGAAGGTTTGAAATACACGCCTGCCGCCGCGCTCGGAACGTGCCGTTACAAAATTGATTTCAGGAAAAAACCCGAACAGGCCGCGCGCGACATGGACCGGCTTTTCGAGGTCTTCAAGGCGCATAATATCCGTTACTTTTTTTATATCGGCGGAAATGATTCGCAGGACACATCGCACAAAATTCATCTCGAAGCCGTGAAACGGAATTGGGAAATGCGCGTGATCGGCGTGCCGAAAACGATAGATAACGATCTGCCGCACACCGACAATTGCCCAGGCTACGGCTCGGTCATCAAATACAACGCCGCGACCGTCATGGAAATCGGCTTTGATGTCGGCAGCATGGCGACGGATGACGGCTCGTGCTGCATTGTGGAAGTCATGGGCCGCGCGGCGGGATGGATTGCCGCCGGAACCGTTGTTGCGAAACGCGCACAATCCGATCCGCCGCACATTATCCTTTTGCCCGAATTGGCGTTCAACGAGGAGAAATTCCTCGCGAAAATTAAAACGGTGGTTGAGGAAAATCATTATTGCGTTGTTGTTGTCGGCGAAGGTCTGAAAAACGAAGCCGGCGAGGAAATCGGCGCGGACAAAACGCGGCTCGATGCGTTCGGCCATCCGGTATTGTCCGGCGCGGCGGATGCCCTGGCGGAAATCGTGCAAGGCAAACTCGATTTGAAAACGCGCACGGTAAAACTTGGCTACGCGCAACGCGCCGCGGCGCATTTCGCCAGCGCCACCGATTCCAATAATGCTTACGCGTGCGGCGTTGCCGCGGTGAAAGCCGCGACGGAAGGACAGAGTGGTTTTATGGTGAAAATCGTTCGCGGCGCGAACGCGGATGGCGCGATTGAATGGAGCACGGGATTGCAATCGCTCGAAGACATCGCAAACGTGGAGCATTTCATTCCACGCGATTGGATCAGCGAAGACGGTTTTCTGCCGAACGAAAAATTCGTGGAATACGCGCGTCCGCTGGTCGAGGGCGAAGTGAAATATCCGCTTGAGAATGGTCTGCCGAAGTACGTGGTTCTCGAAAAAACTGGTATTGAAAAAGTTTTGCCGCCACGGGAATAAATTCCAGGTTTCGAATCCCGAAATCTGAATTCGCCAATGACGGTTTGGAAAACTTTCTTCAGAATGACTTTTTCTGAATGGATGGCTGGCCGCGGTTCAAATCCAAATTGATCGCACGATTCGCATTCGCGGACTTCGGGCTTGCCTCGGGTTTTCAGTCACGGCTTTACACCTTCCGACGGTATCATTAACTTCGTATTCATTGGCAGCCAGCGTGCGAATTGTGAAAAGATACCAATTATGAATCAGGCGTTTCCGTGGCGTTTTTTCAAACGTGTTCTCGCGCGCCCGGCCTGAATTCGATC
>DASSNZ010000233.1:0-2683 GCA_035701135.1 Verrucomicrobiia bacterium | reverse complement strand
ATCGTTCCGGTTCTGATTATGAATGCTGAATCCGCGCGGCCCAATGCCGGAATTGTATTTCCTTGCCGCGCGATTCTTTTTATTCCTTTTCCATGTCGCCGCTCGCGCGCACGACTTCGGCGCGCGGACCGGGCGACCATCAGACAACCCGAATTTTCCCGGGCGAACGGGAATTTTCGAAACAAAAACCACGCCGAATCCGGCTCGAAAAAAATTTCCGGCGGCGTTCACGAAAGGAACTCATGAAAATTTTAGGTTTGCGACATCCGGCGGCATGTCGAAAAATACGGCTCTTGCAAAACAAAACTACCATGTTCCTGGCCGCCGTGTTTCTGGCGGGTTCATTCGTCACCATTTCGAGCTTCGGCGCGGACGAGACAAATGACATGATTTTTTCCACCGCCAGGCTCAAGCAACTGAGTCTGGAGGAATTGATGGAGCAGGAAGTCACTTCCGTATCCAAAACGCCCGAGCCGTACGGCCAGGCGCCAGCGGCGATTCAGGTCATTACCGGCGATGAAATCCGGCGTTCCGGCGCTTCCAGCATTCCCGAGGCGTTGCGGCTGGCGGACAATCTGGAAGTGGCGCAGAAAAATTCCCATGACTGGGCGATCAGCGCGCGCGGATTCAACACGGCGCTCGCCAACAAGCTGCTCGTTTTGGTTGACGGCAGAACGGTATATACGCCGCTGTTCGCCGGCGTGTTTTGGGACCACCAGGATTATCTGCTTGAGGACATTGATCGCATTGAAGTCATCAGCGGACCGGGCGGAACGCTTTGGGGAGCAAACGCGGTCAACGGCGTGATCAATATCACGACAAAAAATGCCAAAGACACGCAGGGAATCTATGTTGAAGGCGGCGGCGGTTCGATGTTGCGGGATTTTGGCGGCGTGCGTTATGGCGGCACGCTGGCGTCGAATGTTTATTTCCGCGTTTATGCGAAATACTTTGATCGCGAAGACACGATTTTCCCCGATGGAAGCGACGCGAATGACTCCTGGAACATGGGCCAGGGCGGATTTCGAATGGACGCGATGCCGTCTTTGGACAACACATTCACGTTTCAGGGAGATTATTACGCCGGGCACGAAAACATCTCATCGGGTGGCCGCGCGAACGTCGCGGGCGGAAATGTTTTGAGCCGCTGGTCGCATCTGTTTTCGGACGAAGCCGACATGAGCCTGCAATTTTATTATGACCGCACGCATCTGGTGGATCCAATTTCCGCTGCGCAAAATCCTCTCAGACCGCCGGGCAATCTGATTGACGATCTGGACACCTACGATTTGGATTTTCAAAATCGTTTTCAACTCGGCGGAAGAAATCGCGTCGTGTGGGGCCTCGGATATCGCCGCACACACGAGGTGGACCGCAACGCGCCCGGATTGCAGTTTCTGCCTCCAACGCTCAATCACGATTTGTTCAGCGGTTTCGTCCAGGACCAGATCACGCTGCTGGATAATCTCTCGCTGACGCTCGGAACGAAAGTCGAGCACAACGATTATACCGGCGTGGAAGTCGAGCCGAGCGGACGCCTGCAATGGAACGCGACGCCCCGGCACATGTTCTGGGCCGCCATTTCACGCGCCGTCCGCGCGCCTTCGCGCGTGGATCGCGATGAGCATTTGCCCACCGGTCTGCCGGCTGGATTTCCGCAGGACCTCTTGAACGGCAATCCGGATTTTCTTTCCGAAACGTTGATCGCCTATGAGCTGGGCTATCGCGGTCAATTCGGACAGAAAGTTTCCGCTTCCGTTTCCACTTTTTACAATGATTACGACCATATTCGCAGCGTTTCGGCAACACCGACCACGCTTTTTCCGTTCACCTTTGAGAACAATCTTCAAGCCGAGACGTACGGCGCGGAACTGAGCGCGAATTACCAGCCGTTGACCTGGTGGAGACTGCACGGCGGTTACGATTTGCTCAGGGAACACATTCACGTCCGGCCGGGCGCGACGGACCTTAACGCCACGCACAACGAAACAGCCGACCCGCAGCAGCAGATTTTTCTGCGCTCCTCGATGGATTTGCCGGGCAACATCGAATTCGATGGCGCGTTGCGCTGGATTGACCAATTGGAAATCAACAACGGCCCAGACGTGAAAACCGTGCCGAGCTATTTTGAAATGGATATTCGCCTCGCGTGGCACGCGACGACGAACCTGGAATTTTCCATCGTTGGCCAAAATCTTCTGCACGATCGTCATCCCGAATACGGTTTTCCCGGACCGATGCGCAATGAAATCCCGCGCAGTGTCTTCGGAAAAATCTCATGGCATTTCTGAGTTCAAAAATGCGAATGCGCCCTTGGCGCCGCCGTGTTCCGGTCTGGAGCGGAATTCCCCAAAACGGAATTCCCGACATGAACCCGCCGACGACGCCAGGGCGCTTCACATTTCGCGCGTTTCCATTTCGCGCATTGCTGATTTTGCTGTTTCTGTTTGCGGGTTTTGGCGTTCCAAACGCGCGAGCGCAGGTTTCGCGCGAATACAAATTGAAAGCCGTTTTTCTGTTTCACTTCGCGGAATTTGTGGATTGGCCGACCAATACTTTTTCGTCCACGAACGCGCCGCTCGTCATCGGGATTCTTGGAAATGATCCGTTCGGCTCGGCGATTGACGAAACCGTCAAAGGCGAATCCAGCAAAGGCCACAAGCTCGTGGTCGAACGCTACCGT
>DASSNZ010000232.1:0-2350 GCA_035701135.1 Verrucomicrobiia bacterium | reverse complement strand
GCAATAGCTCCACAACAAGCATTGGCGGCTCCAGCCGGAGCACCGGACGCGGAGCAACCGGTGGAAGACGCGGAGGAATCGGCGGATACAACACGGGCGGTTTCAATCGTCCCGGAATGTATAATTCCGTGAGTCCCCAGGCCGGCCCGCCGCAAAACAGTTTTACGAGCCGTTTGCAACAAATCGTCCAAAAAGCTTCCGCGTCGGGCAGCCTGGAAATTCTTGGCGAAACGAAAATCATCGCCGACGAACGCAGCAATTCGTTGCTGGTTTTCGCTTCGCGCGAGGACATGGAAATGATCAAAAATATCGTTTCCAAATTGGATGTTGTATTGGAGCAGGTGCTGATCGAAACCGTGATTCTCGATGTCCAACTGGACAACGGATGGAATCTGGGCGTCAGCGTCGGACAGCATCCACAAAGCAACAAGCTTGGCACAGTCGGGGGCGTTAATAATAATCCAGACGGAGGACCCTTAAGTACGCTCGCTCAGTTTTTCAGCTCCAATGGCGGCAGCAATATTGTGGACTCGTTTCCGGCTTCGAGCGGACTGAGCTATTTCGGAAGCTATAAAGGCGACTTGGATGTCGCGCTCCAGGCAGCGGCATCGGATTCGCGCGTGAATGTGATTCAGAAACCGCGCATTCTGACGACGCACGCCAAAGAAGGTTCGATCTTCATCGGCAGCACGGTTCCTTACGTGACCGGCAGCAGCTACGGCAGCGTTTACGGCGCGGGCAATACCTACCAGCAATTGCAGGTCGGTATTTCACTGGACGTTACGCCATTCATCAATCCGGACGGACTCGTCATCATGCAGATTGACGAACAGATTGACGAAATCTCCGGTTCCATCGCGATTCAAAACGTCGGCAATGTTCCGACCACCACCAGCCGCAGCCTTTCGGCGGATGTCGCGGTCAAGGACGGCGACACGATCATTCTCGGCGGATTCATGCGCAACTCGTCGAACAAGCAGAATTCCGGCGTGCCGCTGTTGAAGGACATTCCGATTCTCGGCGCGTTGTTCAGCAGCAAATCCGACACAAAATCGCGCAAGGAATTGCTCGTGCTGATGCGGCCGACGGTTTTGAAAACTCCCGAAATCGCCGCGCTCGCCACCCAACAGGAAAAGAAACGAATGCCCGGCATCAGCGAAGCCGAAGCGGAAAATCTGGAACTCGAACGGAAAGAACTCGAAGCGGAACGCAAACGCGCCGCCGAACGCCGGAAAGCCGAGGAACTTCGATTGAAGGAACAACCTCAGGTTGTCGTTCCGGAAGAATAACGCGAAAATCCTAACAACAAATTGGGACGATCGGACAGCAATCGTCCGCTCGTTCTGAATTCAGAACTTCAATTTCGGCCAATTTCTTTCGCTCGCGTTGGCCGGCAATAATTTTCGAAATCAAAACAACGAACGCCGAACTTTCAACTTTGAACGCCGAACTTTGAAGAGAACGCGATGCAATTTGGCGTTCTTCGGCGTTCGCAGTCTGATGCTCATTCATCGTCGTCGAAAAGAATTTGATTCAGTAGGAAAAAACCCCAATTGAGAAGCGCATTTGCGTTCGCGAGCTTTCAAAAATATGAAAACACGATCCGCAACCAGATCCGGCGCTCGCGGCCGAAAAACAATAATGCCGCGAAGCCGAAGCATTCTTCCGCCAACGCGCCGCAAAAAAACTATCGCTTCAAAAAAATCGTCGAAAACAACCGCGCGCTCGAAAACATCCGCCGCGCGAAAATCTTCCCGAACCCCGGGCGCCTCTCGCGCAAGAAAACCGACGGGCCGCGCGACACTGCGCGCGAGCGGTTCGGCAAAATCCACAACCAACCACGATGAAATTCGCGATTGGGTCGAATCGCACGGCGGACATCCGGCGACGGTGAAACGCACGACGAAATCCGGCCAGGCCGCGGGAATTTTGCGAATTGATTTTCCGGGATTCAGCGGCGCGGAAACTTTGAAGCCGGTTTCGTGGGACGAATGGTTCGCCGTTTTCGATCAGCGCAAACTCGCGTTTCTGTATCAGGACGCAAAAGGAAAACAAAGCCGGTTCAACAAACTCGTCAGCCGGCAAAGCTCGAAATCTTCCGCCCGCCGCTGAACGACATGGTTCCCTGATCCGGACGTTGCGGTTTCGATTGCCACTCTGACAACACGAAGCCGCAGCCGAATTGCGCGTGAGCGAAATGGCATCGCGCGCCTTTCAATTTTTAAACGCGGCGCGGATGACGAATGGTTTGCGCGGCAAATTTTCGCGGCGGAAGGAATTCATGGCTGAATCTTTGAAGGACAAAAGCCGGTTGCGCCGGGCGCTTGCGTTTGCGTTTCCATTTAGGCGT
>DASSNZ010000231.1:0-12496 GCA_035701135.1 Verrucomicrobiia bacterium | reverse complement strand
AAATCTGAAGATATGGGACGCGATGAAAAAACACTTTGGTTTTGGCAGATTCCGAAAATACCGATAAATGCCGCATGACAAGCTATGAAACTTAAATTCATTCTTTGTCTTGCGCTGACTTTGAGCTATGGATTGTTGGGTTGTTCTAAAACAAAAACCGACTCCATTGTAAATCCAACCGATGCCACGTCATGGGTATTGCCAGAAGAAGTGCAGGGCGAGGTATGGAATAAAACAATCCTGACAAATTGGGTTGATACGAAGGTCAGGTTATACCGAACAACTGGTGAAGTTACGCAGCTAAACGCTAAAAAAGCGATATATCAGATCTGGACGACAAACAATTGGGTCGGAAGTTATAGTTCACAAAATGTTGGCGTAGTCGCATTTGTTGATCCACAAAATGGAAAAGCGTGGATTGGAAGCGCAAACGATTTGGATTTTTTTATTGAAGATGATTCGGAAATTTTTGACCTCAATCGCAATCTGTTTTCAGGAACATTGAGTTGGCGCAAAAGTTTAATTGTAAAAGCAGTTCAGGATGAAGATGTCGGCGGAATGATTCGCCGTTTTGAAAATGATGTCAATGGCTGGTGGTTGCTCCAAACGTCCGGGCGAACACTGTTATCATCTTATTTCCGCCAATGGTTTTTCTATCCGCATGTAATGGTTTCATACGTAGGCTTTACACCAATTGATCGCATCGAAGTTAATCGCGAGAAGCTGCGAATAGATTTTACGAGCCCGGCTTATCAAACAAAAGGAAGCGTGTGGATTGATTTGAAAACGTGGAAAGTTCTGAAAGCCTCTGAATACAAATAAAACGACCATGAAAATCAAACTCATCTTTTGCCTCACGCTCGTTTTGAATTTGTTCTGTTCCCGCATCACAGCCCAAAGCGCTTTTCAGACAAATCAATGGCGTGATCATTTTTTTCCGGTTTTGCCGCGTATCACGAATGCCGATCCGGCTATTACTCATCCGGTTTCGATTCTCGTCCCGACGAAATTGAAAATTAAAAGGACAACTGACACGCTTGCTGTGACGATTGACACCAACGACCTCGAATTTACGAATATAATAGTGGGCACAAACATGGTGACTGGATTTCATGGGCAACTGTTTATTTATCCAATTGAAGAATCCAAGCCGACGCATTGGAACAGAATGTTGGAAGTTGGAAGAAATTATGATTGGGGAATGGGAACGAGTTTATTCCACACCAAAGCGGACGGCATTCCGCAATCCAATAAAAGTTATGTCGTCGAAATGGAGTTGTCCGCTTTTGAAACAGACATGCCACCGCAGCACAATTGGAGTCCGTATGGCAAAAACTACAAAATCATTTGGCAACGAAATTTAAAGCAAATTGTTAAATGATTATGAAATCCAAGGCCATCCTTTGCTTCGCGCTCGTTTCAATTCTTTGATCTGGTCGGCATTGAGTTTGAGGGCGTCATCGCAATAAAAAAAAGCCGCCCGGGAGAGCGGCTTTTTCAGGTCGTTTGCAAAACGGTCATGCTTTTTTCGGCGCGGCCTTTTTGGATTTGGCCGCCGCCATTTTGCGTTTCAGATATTGTTCGCGGCGTTTGCGTTTTTGTTTTTTGTTGCTCTGTTGTCCCATAAGAATCTTTACATTCGTTCCACGTTTGGTTTTGTACGTGTCACTATGATAACTGGGCGAAAACGATTCAACATCTATTTCTTTTGCGCGCTGGCCGCCCTCGCCTGCGGGTGCCGCACGACGGATCAGGACAAACAGGTCGCCACGTTGCGCGTGCATCTGGAATCCTCGGAGGATGAAACGGATTTCAGCAAAACCGTTTCCGTGTTTCGTGAAAAGCCCGTGAAGGTGACGGTGGATCGCGATCCGTTTCTCACTGAGGCGGATGTGGCGAGCGCCGGCGTTGTGGATGTCCGCGGCGGATTCGCGCTTCAAATCCGATTCGATCAACAGGGCAGTTGGTTGCTGGAGCAAAAAACGACCAGCAATCCGGGAAAACATCTGGCCATTTTCAGCGAATTCGGCGGAACGAATCATCAGGCGCGCTGGCTCGCCGCTCCGATAATCCGGCGTCGCATTTCCGACGGCGTGCTGGAATTCACGCCGGACGCCACGCGCCAGGAATGCGAGGAAATTGTGCTTGGCCTGAGCAATGTGGTGAAACGAATCAACGAAAAATCAAAATGGTAAGAGTGTCTGAATTGTTCCGGCCCGGAAATTTTAACGCGAACACGCAAAGCACGCGGAGAAACGCAGAGAAAGTCAAACTCCGCGAAACTCTGCGTTCTTTGCGTCTCTGCGTTAAAAACAAAGATCAGCGCGGCGAAATATTTTCTTTGTTTCCGAAAAATATGCGGGCGGCGGTTTTTGTTTTTGTTGTTTTCATCGGATTAACGCTGACGTCCGGTTGCGGAAATTCGCCGGACGAATTGACCTCAAAAAAAAGTTCCGAAATTCCCGTGGCCAAAACCAATTCGGCTCGCGTTGTGGATCAGCCGTTTCATTTGCCGACGGCGAATCGCGCGATTTTCGAGCCGGGAAAGGAAGCGGATTTCTACGTTCCGACGGTTGGAAAAACCTGGCCGAGCGGTTGTTTCGGATGCGTGCGCTCCGGCGGCTGGCAGATGCACGAGGGATTGGATATTCGTTGCATTCAACGCGACAAACATAACGAGCCGACCGATCCCGTTATGGCCAGCGCGGACGGAACGGTCGCGTACATCAACGCGAAACCGTCGCTTTCGAATTACGGCAACTACATTATTTTGCGGCATCGGCTGGACGGAATTGAAATCTATTCGCTTTACGCGCATTTGAGCGCCATCGCGAACGGGTTGAAAATCGGCCAGGCCGTCAAGGCCGGCGAAGTGATCGCAATCATGGGTCACACGGCGAACACGCGCGAAGGCATTTCAAAGGAACGCGCGCATGTTCACTTCGAACTGGATTTGATTTTGAACGATAAATTTCCGGCGTGGTTCAGGAAGAATTTTCCCGGCGAACGGAATGATCACGGGATGTGGAACGGACAAAACATGGTCGGCATTGATCCGCGCTGGGTATTTCTCGCGGAGCAACATTCCGGAAATTTTAATCTGCTCAAATTCATGCGGAGCCAGACCGAGCTGTGCCGCGTGCTGGTGCGGAAAACGGATTTTCCGTGGGTGAAACGTTATGCCGCGCTGGTGCAGCCCAACCCCGTTGCGCAAAAGGAAGGCATTGCCGGATACGAGATTGCGCTGAATTTCAACGGCGTCGCGTTCGAACTCATCCCGCGCGCCGCGTCGGAAATCAAAGGCAAAAGCAAGTATCAGTTGCTCTCGGTCAACGCCGACGAATACCACAAAAATCCCTGCCGCCGGCTCGTGACTCCGAAGGGAAATCGCTGGGAACTCGCTCCGCGCGGAATTCGATTGCTGGATTTACTGACGTATTAGCCGGGAATTTATTTGGACGCATGTTTTTGAAGTCTGCAAAGGGTCATTGCCGATGCGGTGCGAACCCAATATTGTTGAGACTAAATTCCACGCGAATAGTTTATGCGTTTAAAATTTAAATTTCCGTTTTTCGTTTCGTTGTTGGCGTTTGTTTTCTCCGCCGGGTTTGCTCCGTTTTCCACGAGAGCGGCAAGCGACGATCTTTCCTGGCCGCCCATTTCGCGCACGCAAAAGCCGTGGGCGTATTGGTGGTGGATGGGCAATGCGGTGGACAAAACCAACATCACAAAAGAACTCACGCGTTATCACGACGCCGGAATGGGCGGCGTGCATATTATTCCGATTTACGGCGCGAAAGGCTGGGAAACCAATTACATTCAATATCTCAGTCCAAAATGGATGGACATGCTGCGTTTCACTGTGACGGAAGCGGATCGCCTCGATCTCGGCGTGGACATGACGACCGGTTCGGGCTGGTGTTTCGGCGGTCCGGAAGTGACGGATGACGAAGCGAACGCAAGCGTCGTCGTGAAACAATTTGAAATTGCCGCCGGCGAAAAATGGAACGAAACGTTCGATGCAAAAAAAATCCAGGCGCTCATGGCGTTCGGGCCGAACGGAAAGAAAACGGATTTGCTTCCACTGCTTCAATCCAATGGCGCGGTGAACTGGACGTCGGAAAACGGCCCGTGGCATGTATTTGCGATTTCGCAAAAACCATCCGGCCAGAAAGTGAAACGCGCCGGTCCCGGCGGCCAGGGCTGGATGCTCAATTTATTTTATCCGAAGGCGATGACGAATTATCTGCGCTGGTTCGACAATGCGTTCGCAAATTATTCCGGGCCGAAACCGCGCGCGCAGTATCACGATTCCTACGAGTATCGCTCCGATTGGTCGCCGGATTTTTTCGCGCAATTTGAGAAACGCCGCGGTTACAGGCTTCAGGACGAATTGCCCGCGTTGTTCGGCAAAGAGCAGAACGAAAAAATCGCGCGCGTAAAATGCGATTATCGCGAAACGATTTCCGAGTTGATGAGCGAAGTGACGCTGCCGCTTTGGGTGAACTGGTCGCACCAACACGGATTCATCACGCGCGATGAGGCGCATGGTTCGCCGGGAAATCTGCTCGATCTCTACGCCGCCGCCGACATTCCGGAAACCGAAATGTTTCACACCGACCGCAATAAATTGATTTCGAAATTTTCATCGTCCGCCGCGCACGTCGCCGGGCATCCGCTTTCTTCCAGCGAAACCGGAACCTGGCTCAAAGAACATTTCACCGGAACACTCGCGGACATGAAATTTTTGGAAGACGATTTGTTTCTCTCCGGCGTGAATCATATTTTTTATCACGGAACCTGCTATTCGCCGGACGAAGCGCCTTGGCCGGGCTGGGCGTTTTACGCATCGTTTGACATGAACCCGCGAAACTCCATCTGGCGTGATGTTCCCGAATTGAACGCCTACGTCGCGCGCTGCCAGTCCGTGCTTCAATCCGGCCGGCCGGACAATGACATTTTGGTTTACTGGCCGATCTATGATTTCTGGAGCGATCCGAAAGGAATGGTTCAACCGCTCACCGTTCACGCGCGCGACTGGTTTGAAAATCAACCCATCGGAAAAGCCGCCGAATGGCTTTGGAACAAAGGCTTTCAATTCGATTACATTTCCGATCATCAGCTTGCCGGAGCGAAATTCGGCGAAGGCCGCATCTCCGTTCGCGGCGGAACATATCGCGTGATCGTCGTTCCAAAATGCGATTACATGCCGCTGCAAACTTTGAGCAAGCTCGTCGCGCTCGTGAAATCGGGAGCCACCGTAATTTTTCAGGATGAATTGCCGAAGGACGTTCCGGGTCTTGCCGATTTGAAAAATCGCCGGACGGAATTCAAAAAACTCATCACCGAAGCCCAGGCGTGGACGCATCCGACGCGGCCGCACGCGGGCCGTGTTGTGATCGGCGATTTGGAACAGTGCCTGAGTTTCGCCCGCGTTCCGCGCGAGGCGATGTTCGATCAAACCGGCCTGATGTGCATCCGCCGAAAAGTTGCCGACGGAGAATATTATTTCATCGCGAATCGCGGCGAAAAACGCATTGACGGCTGGATTCCGATCGCGAGCGAAACGCGTTCCGCCGTGCTGATGAATCCGTTGAACGGCCAAACCGGCGTCGCCGCGTCGCGCGTTACCGGGACCGATTCCGCCGAAATTTATCTTCAACTGGATCCGGGCGAATCCGTGATCGCGCGCATTCTGGCGCATCGCACCGCGCAAGGACCGAAATGGAACGACTGGAAAACCGACGGCAATTCCATCGAATTGAAAGGAACGTGGAGCGTGAAATTTGTCAAAGGCGGACCGGAATTGCCCGCGTCATTTTCAACAGAACAACTCGCGTCGTGGACGAAACTGGGCGACACCAACGCGCAGCGTTTTGCGGGAAGCGCGGTTTATACTTTGAAATTCGACGCGCCCGCGAAAACGTCGGACCATTATCGTCTCGATCTCGGAAAAGTTTGCCAGAGCGCGCGCGTTCGATTGAATGGCCGCGATCTCGGCACCTTAATCACGCCGCCATTTCGCATTGAAGTGAAAAATTTAAAGCCGAAAGAAAATGTGTTGGAAGTTGAAGTGACGAATGTTTCGGCGAATCGAATTCGCGATCTGGATCGCCGCGGCGTGAACTGGAAATATTTTCACGACATCAATTTCGTGGACATCAACTATCATCGGTTCGACGCGTCGAACTGGCCGCTGACCGATTCCGGCCTGCTCGGGCCGGTGACGCTCACGCCGCTCGCCGCCGCGCAGATCGAATAAAAAATGGAAATGGAAAATGGAAAATGGAAGACGGAGCTTTTTTGAAACGCGCGGCCGAGAGGTCTTGGCAATTTAATTTTACTGCTCCAGAGCCGCCATTTCAGTCGCGGCCTGCTCCCATTTCGGCGTTAATTCCTCCAGCCGATTCTGCACGTCCACGAGTTCGCGGTTAATCTGCACGGCGCGACCGGCTTTTTCATACGTTTCCGGTTTTTCCAATTCCGCGGTGAGTTCGCGTTGTTTTTCTTCGAGTTCCTGAATTTCTTTTTCCAACCGATGAACGCGTTGCTGATGTTCCTTGCGCTCGGCGGAACGCGCCTGACGCTGTTGCGCTTCGATGCGTTTTTGTTCTTTGCGGCTTAAATGATTTTCGGAAAGCGCGGCGTTGCGGCGGTTGGAAATATTGGGATTTGCATAGCTCGTTCCTCCAACCGTTCCGGCGGTCAACGCGGCGCGCGCGGATTGGGCTTTCGTTTTATCCAGGTAATATTGGTAATCGCCGGCATAATGCGTGAGTTGCCCGGCGTTCACGTGAACCACGTGATTCGCCAGCGCGCGAATGAAATAAACATCGTGGCTGATAAAAACGAGCGTGCCCTCAAATTGATCCAGCGCGTAGAGCAGCGCGTCAATGCTCGACATGTCCAGATGCGTCGTCGGCTCGTCCATCAGCAAAAGGTTGGGCGGATCGAGCAATAATTTCACAAGCGCGAGCCGGCTTTTTTCGCCGCCGCTCAACACGCTTACTTTTTTGAAAACATCGTCGCCGGCGAAAAGAAAACAACCGAGCAGCGTGCGGACAAATTGCTCCGTCACGCGCGATGGCGTGTCGAGCGCCTCTTCGAGAACGGTGCGATTCAGGTTCAGCATTTCCACGCGGTATTGCGAATAATAGCCGGCCTTGACGTTGTGACCGAGTTCGCGCGCGCCGGATTGCGGTTCCAGAACACCGCCGAGAATTTTCAACAACGTGGATTTTCCCGCGCCATTCGGGCCGACAAGCACGGTGCGCTGGCCGCGTTCCGCCTGAAAATCCACGCCGCGATAAACCACGTTTTCGCCGTACGCGTGGTGAATATTTTTTAACGTGATGACGCGTTGTCCGCTGCGTTGCGGTTGTGGAAACGAAAAACTGACTTTCCGGTCGTCGCTTGTCGGCGCGGCGATTTTTTCCATTCGCTCGACCTGCTTCAGTTTGCTTTGCGCCTGCGACGCTTTGGAGGCTTTGGCGCGAAAGCGATTTGCGAATTCCATGAGCGACGCGATTTCGCGCTGCTGGTTTTTGTATGCCGCGAGCAATTGCGCTTCGGCGGCTTCACGCTGAACGAGATAGTCGTCGTAATTTCCACGATAGCGGATCAATTTCGCCTGGCGAATTTCCACGATGCCGCCGACGAGTTCGTTGAGAAATTCGCGGTCGTGCGAAATAATCAGAATCGCGCCGGGATAATTTTTTAGATATTGCTGAAACCACAGCAACGCTTCGAGATCGAGGTGGTTCGTCGGTTCATCGAGCATCAGCAAATCCGGCTCCTGCACGAGCAATCGCGCCAGATGCGCGCGCATCACCCAGCCGCCGCTCATTTCGCGCGCCGGACGGTCGAAATCTTTTTCGCGAAAACTCAGTCCGGCGAGAATTTGCTTGGCCTTGGCTTCGAGACGATAACCGCCGAGTTCGTTGAAGCGATCATGAACGTCGTCGTGAATTTCATCGGAATGCGCGGCTTCGATGGGATGATCATTTTCCCAGGCTTTGATGATGCGGCGCAATTTCACAAACTCAGGCGTGATGGCGGTGGCGAGTTCGATGACCGTTTCGTCGCCGGCGGGCGCGCTTTCCTGCGGAAGAAATCCGATCTGAACGCCGCGTTCGAGAGAGAGTTTTCCCTCGTCGGGCGAGAGGTCGCCGAGAATAATGGAAAAAAGCGTGGACTTGCCGGCGCCGTTCGGCCCGACAAGGCCGATGCGATCCTGGCGATTCACCTGCAACGTCGCGTCGGAAAAAAGCGTCCGCCCGCCATACGCTTTGCTGATGCCTGAAAGAGTCAACATGAGCGGCCAACGTATCACAGGAAACGAGAGAAGCTCAAGCGCCGCGGCAATTGGAGGTCTGCGATGGGCGGGGCGCGTCAATTCATGAATCGCCGTTGGCAGGTTCCAAATTTCCCGGTAAGTTTCCGGTTCAATGTCGAAGTTCAGCAACATCGCCGCCTACAAATTTGCGCCGCTCACGGATCTTGGCCCGCTGCGCCAGCGTCTGCTCGGCCTTTGCAAATCCTGGAGCCTGCGCGGCACCATTCTTTTAAGCCCGGAAGGCATCAATCTTTTCGTCGCCGGCGCGCCGGAAAAAATTGAACTGCTGCTGAACGAATTGCGATCCATTCCCGGCCTGGCTGATCTCGAAGTGAAACAGAGCGCGAGCGATCATCAGCCATTCAACCGAATGCTCGTTCGTCTGAAAAAAGAAATCATCGCGTTCGGGATCGAAGGCATTGCGCCCGGCCAGCGGACTTCGCCGAAACTGCCGCCGAAAACTTTGAAGCAATGGCTCGATGAAGGCCGCGCCATCACGCTGCTCGATACTCGAAACGATTACGAAGTAAAGCTGGGCACTTTCAAAAATGCGCGCGCGATCGGCGTAAATCATTTCCGCGATTTTCCCGCCGCCGTGCGCGAGCTTCCGCCCGAGATGAAGGAGCAGCCGATCGTGATGTTTTGCACCGGCGGAATCCGTTGCGAAAAAGCCGGACCGTTCATGGAACGCGAAGGCTTTCGAAATATTTTTCAGCTCGAAGGCGGTATTTTGAAATATTTCGAGGAATGCGGCGGAGCACATTACGACGGCGAATGTTTTGTATTCGATCAACGGGTTGGAGTGGATCCGCATTTGGCGGAAACGGATTCCACCCAATGTTTCGTCTGCCTCGTTCCCTTGAGCAAAGCCGAGCAGGAGGATCATCGCTACGTTCCGGGCAAATCATGTCCGCATTGTTTTAAAACGGATGCGGAACGCATGGCGCTCACGATTGCCACGCGGCAGGTCGCAATCTCAAAATCGATTCAGCCGCTGCCTGGAAGCACTCCTTACGATAACTTTCGCCCGATCAATGTTCCGGAGGATTGCGATGGCGCGACGTTGCTTCACACCTTGTGCCGCGTCGTCCGGCATCTTTCGGCAGAACATTGGCAAAAGGAATTCGAGCGCGAATTGATTTTGAATCACGAACTTCAAATCTGCTCAGCCACGCAAACCGTTCGTGCAGGCGAACGTTATCTGCACAAATTCCCCAACGTGGTTGAGCCGGACGTGAACGGCGCAATTCAGATTCTGCACGAAGACGAAGCGTTGATTGTGGTGAACAAACCCGCTCCATTGCCGATGCACGCGGGCGGCCGTTTTAATCGCAACACACTCCGGCACATTCTGAATCAGGTTTATCATCCCGAGAAACCAAAGCCGGCGCATCGTCTGGACGCGAACACAACCGGTGTTGTTTTGCTGACACGCACGCGGCGTTTCGCGGCGTTATTGCAACCGCAATTTGCGCGCGGTGAAGTGAAGAAATTTTATCTGGTTCGAGTTCAAGGTGAGCCGGTGGACGATCGCTTTAGTTGCGACGCGCCAATCAGTTCTGAACCCGGCGAGGTTGGGACGCGCGAAATTGATTTCGAAGCGGGTTTGCCTTCGCGCACGGATTTTCGAGTGTTGAAACGGAACGCGGATGGAACGGCCTTATTGGAAGCCCGCCCGCTGACGGGGCGAACCAATCAGATTCGCGTTCACCTGTGGCATCTCGGATTTTCTGTTTGCGGCGACGCGGTTTATCTGCCGGGAAAGATTTTCGGAAAAACACAAACGCTCGCGCCCGAAGCTTCGCCGCTCTGTCTGCATTCGTGGCGCGTGGACTTTGTTCATCCGCTCACGAAAGAGCGCGTTGAATTCACCGCGCCCTTGCCGGCCTGGGCGGAAAATATTTCCGGTCCGGCAATCAGGCCGGGTTCACGAGAAACGGCGAGCGAAAAACCTTTTAAAAAATTTTGCGGAAAAAGGGTTGCAATTCCCGAAAAATCGGCGAATGTAGCCGCGTCTGTTAGATAGCTTGTCCCTTTCAAGGCATGGTAAATCCTCAGGTGAACTCGGTTCAGTGATGATTCTAAACCCGGCGTTCGGGAACAGTCTGTGGAAAGTTACGGTTAGTCGGACAGTAAAATCATAATGAATAATAAATTGTTTGTAGGAAATCTTTCCTTCAATACCACTGAAAATGACTTGCAGGACGCGTTCGCCGCGTTTGGCACAGTTACCGAAGCGAACCTGATGATGGATCGCATGACCAATCGCCCGCGCGGTTTTGGTTTCGTGACCATGAGTTCTCCCGAAGAGGCGCAAAAAGCCATTGACGGTTTGAACGGCAAGGAATTGGATGGCCGCGCGTTGACGGTCAATATCGCTCGTCCTCGCGAAGAACGCGCTGGCGGCGGTGGCGGTCGTCGCGAATTCGGCGGTCGGAATCGTTACTAAAATTTCACGGCGGGGTTCGGGAAACCGGCCCCGCCTTTTTTGGCGGCTCCCGTTTGCCGGACGGCGCGTGTGGCGTCGTGAAAAGCGGGATTTCGGAATTTAATACATGAGAGAAGAACCTATAGAAGTTGAAGGTCGCGTGACGACCGTGCTGCCTGGCACGATGTTCCGCGTTGAATTGGATAACAAACACCTCGTCCTCGCGACGATTTGCGGCAAAATGCGCAAACGCTGGGTGCGCCTCACGGTGGGCGACCGCGTAAAAATGGAGATGTCACCCTACGATTTGAACAAAGCGCGCATCACCTGGCGGCTGCGGTAAATCCGTTTTCAGCGACCTCGAA
This sequence comes from Verrucomicrobiia bacterium, assembly GCA_035701135.1. GTDB lineage: Bacteria > Verrucomicrobiota > Verrucomicrobiia > Limisphaerales > DASXHY01 > DASXHY01. The sequence goes on along the minus strand of DASSNZ010000231.1, from coordinate 1,368 downwards.
AAAGCTCGTTTCACGAGCACGATTTTATGAGCCATGATTCTTCGTGGCTCTTTCCTTTCATCCACAAAAAACTCAGGACGAAACGCGGTTCATTCCGTTCCCAATTTTCAGCCAGGAAAATCACTGTGAAGGACTGCGATTCTTTTGCACCTTCAGATGATCGGTGAGCGATTTCACGCGATCCACGCCGAGCGCAATCTGAACGGCGCGTTTTTGAATTTCCGGCGATGCGACGGTTCCGGATAAAACCACCGCGCCATTCGCGCCGGTGCTGACCTGAACCTGTTTGAAATCCGTCTGGCTCGCGCGATTCAGCGCGGCGTGGACTCTCTCGGTTGTCACTTTGTCATCCAGCAAATTTCCATGCACCGTTTTTTCCGGATTCGACGCACAACCCGCGAATCCGCCGGCGAGCAGAATTGCGCCCAAAAAAATCGAAAACAGTTTTTGGCCAGGCCGCTTCATTGCATCACATTCGGATTGGTGTTTTCCTCCGATTTCTTGTTGTTGTTTTCAGGCAATTGGATTTTTGGCGACCATGCAAGCCACGTTTCCTCCGGTTTGTCGTACAAGCGAAATGCCGAATCCGGCGGCGCTTCTTTCTCGCTCAAATCCGGCGTGGCAAAAGCGACTCCGCCGGAGACCAGCGTTTGAACCGACTGCGCGCTGATGCTCGCGCCATTCAATCCGATGCTGACGTTGACGCCGCCGGCATTCCAAAACCTGGAATTCAGCCGCACCAGCGGCGCGTAATGTTTTTCAATTTCGACCGTGATTCGAACCGTTTGTGATTCGGGACCGAGTTCTGTTTTCGCAATCTGGCCAACCTGAATGTCGCGATAAAAAACCGGCGCGCGTTCTTTCAGCGAGCCGAGCCGTTCGGCAATCAATGTGATTTTGAGCGCCTCGCGTTTCTGCTCCACAACGGGCGGCTCCATCAGGCCCGTGAATTGTGTTTGCGGTTTTCCTTCGCCCGGTTCGACGGCGATGTAACTGCCGGAAACAATCGTTTGCAGTCCGCGAATTTCACCGACACCGACTTCGGGCCGAACGATCCAGAATTGCGAGCCTTCCCGCGCGAGGTCGGCGGCGGATTTTTTGAGCTTCACCGCCACGTCCACGTGCTGATGATCTTTTGTGAGCGTGATGGAATCCACCGTGCCGATTTCCGCGTCGCGATATTTCACCTGCGATTTCGTTGCTTCCAATCCGCGCGCATTTTCAAAATAAATGTGCAGTCCCGGTCCTTCGGAAAAAAGATTGGAATAAACAAACCACGCCGCGAGCAGCGCCGCAACGATGGGCGCGAGCCAGAAAAGACGCGTTTTCCAATTTTTTTCAATGCGCGCCCTGGGCAAATGTTCCAGT
>DASSNZ010000230.1:0-9799 GCA_035701135.1 Verrucomicrobiia bacterium | reverse complement strand
CGGTTTGCCGGATTTTTCCGGCGCTTGTCCCATCGGCAACGCAACCGCCGTGAACGCGGCGAGTCCTATCAGCGAAATCACAGAAACTCCGGCTTTTCGCGGCACGGGAAAATGAATCAATCGCTCGATCCGCTGCCGAAGCGCGTTGCGCGATTCCAGAATGCCGACCAGCCCGAGACTCGCGAGAGGACGATTCAACGCGAGCTTCGCCACTTCCAGCAACGTTGGCGCGTAGGTTTCGGAATCGTCGCGCAACGCGAGCATCACCGCGTCGTCCACGGCTTCCTCGCGCACGCGGCGAATCCGGGCATTCGCGAACCAGAGCAACGGATGCCACCAATAAACAATTTGAATCAACGCCTGCGCGCAATTCACCCAGACATCGCGGCGCTTGAGATGAATCATCTCGTGCAGCAATACGGCGCGAAGTTGCGCCGTTGCGAGTTTTTCCGTGAGCGCGCGCGGCAGCAAAATCACGGGCCGGAACAATCCGCAAACCGCGGGCGACATGGCGTTTTCTGTCCACCGCAGTCGCACGCCTTTTTCCAGGCGGCACGCGCGACGCGTTTCGTCCAACAGTTCGTAAAAGTTTTCCGCCGGCGATGTCGCGCGTCGCACGGCGCGCTTCACCTGAAACCACCGCGAAAGCATCCAGCCGAATAATCCGGCGCTGACAATTCCCCACACGAGAAACACCCAGCCTGACGCGGATAAAGAAATTTTCAACGGCGTAATGGGTTGAAGTTTCGGAAAAACCGGCGGCGCGATCATCGGGCCGTAATGAACGACAACTGTTGTTTGCGATTGCAACGCCAGCGGTTTGCTTTCCGAATGACGCAGCCACCACGCAGCTCCGGTCGGAAACGCCAGCGTTGGCGGAACGAGTAATTTTACCAGCACGATCAGCCAGGCCGCGTAGCGAATTGCCGCGCGAATTTTTCGCCTGAACAACCGGTCCAGCGCGAACATTGCGGCGATCAACAAACTGGATTGAAGCAACATCGGCCCGGCAAAATGCCAGAGCCGCCCACCGCCCGTATTGAGAAATTCAACAATTGAGTTCATAACGCGCCGGCTGGTTTGGGTTTATTTCTTCGCGCTTTTCTTTTTCGCTTTGATGACGGATTCGAGTTCCGCGAGTTCCCCGGCGGAAATTTCCGAGGTTTCGAGCAGGCATTGAACCATGGGCGTGAGTGCGCCGTTGAACGCGTTTTTCAGCGTGTAAAGCAATTCGCCGCGTTGCGCCTGGCCGCGCGAAACCGCGGAGCGATACAGCGTCGGGTTGCGCTGTTTGTCGGCTTTGAGCAGACCTTTGGCGACCATGCGATCCATCAGCGTGCGAACCGTGCTGTAGGTCCACGATGTTTTTCTGGCGAGTTTCTGTTGAATATCCGGGGCGGTGCAGGGTTCCTTTTGCCACACGGCCTTGATGATGGACCATTCCGCCTCGGTCAGTTCGATTTCGGATTTGGGCATAATTGATTTGGATTGCCGCCATCATCTCTACAATTGTAGAGCGTGTCAAGAGAAATCTTTACAGATGTAAAGACAAGCGGGGCGATGGGTTCTTTGGCTGAAGATATTTTTAATCGTTCGGAATTGTGCGCGGAAAAAATTCGAAGGCCGAAATACGAAATCCGAAATTTGAAATTTCAAAATCACCGCCGATGCGAACCGCGCCGATTCCCGACGCTTGGAAAAACGGATTCGATTTTTCGGATTTGCTTCGGAATTCGGATTTCGGTTTTCGAATTTGATATTCCGTATTTCGTTAGCGGTTTATTTTGAAAATTGATTCCAATCGGCCCGCAGTCTTTCGGGAGAAAATCCCTGGTCGCGAAGAGTTCTTAAACTCAACGCGTCGTGCCGTTTGGCGAGACGGATTCCTTTTTCGTCGTTCATCAGCGGACAATGGAAAAATTCCGGCGGCGTCAGGTCCAGCGCGCGGTAAATCAAAATCTGCCGCGCCGTGCTGAGAAGCAAATCCGCGCCGCGAACGACTTCGGTGATTCGCATCGCCGCGTCGTCCACAACGCACGCAAGTTGATAGGATGGAATATCGTCGCCGCGCCACGCAATGAAATCGCCGAAATCTTTTCCGGCAACGAATTGTTGCGGGCCGGAATTTCCATCCACGAAGGAAATCGTTTCGCCATCCGGCACGCGGAAACGCCAGTTTGTTCGAGGTTCAGGTGCGAGGCGCGCGGTGTCAGGATTTGCGGTATCAGGTTTCGGGTGCGAGGCTTCAGACGATTTCGTTTCCAACCTGACACCTGACACTTCGCGTCTGGCATTTTTTTCCCGACAAGTTCCAGGATAAATGATTTCCGCGTCATCCTCCGAATGCGGCGCGCGGGCGGCATTTAAAATATCTTTGCGCGAGCAGGTGCAAGGATAAATGAATCCACGTTCGCGCAATTTTTCCAGCGCGTCGCGATAAAACGGCATTCGTTCGCTCTGCGAATACGGCCCGAACGCGCCGCCGATGTCCGGCCCTTCCTGCCAATTGAAACCGAACCATTTCAAATCTTCGATCATTGCGTCCACGAATTCCATTTTGAAGCGCGTGGAATCCAGATCCTCGTTTCGCAAAATGAGCGCGCCGCCCTTCGCTTTCGCGCGCGTCTGGGCCGTCCAAAAAGTCCGCGCGTGGCCGAGATGCAGATAGCCCGTCGGCGACGGCGCGATTCGACCTCGATAATTGTTTGTTCCATGCGACGCGTTCACGCGGGAGCGATAGCAGAAGATTTTTCCCGCGGACATGAAATTTTCCGAAACGGAAAAACGAAGTGGAACGTTCGACGTGGAAAATCTGAAATCCGAAATCTGAAATCTGAAATCCGAATTTAAAATCCAGAATCGGAAATCATCAAACCGTCAGGTTTTTTTCGCGGAGTGCTGGAGCATTTTCAAGCGATATTCGGCGGGAGTTACTTTTGTAATCCGTTTGAACACGCGGCAGAAATAAGGCGCGTCGCGAAAGCCGCATCGCGCCGCGATGTCCTCGAGTTTCAGATTGTAATTGCACAGCAGATATTTGCCGCGCGCGATTCGCACGTGCGTGATGTAATCAATGAACGTCATGTGACCGTGCGTGTGGAACAGCCGGGAAAGATGGTTCGGGCTGATCTCGAATTGTTCGGCGACGGAATCGCGCGTGATGTCGTTCTGATAATTTCCCTGGAGAAAAACGCAGATGCGTTCGAAGAAGCTCTGGCCGCGGCTTTCGGGTTGCTGCGCGGGCGCTTCGCGGGCGAAACGCTGGACGCATTCGAGCAGGGCGCGGGTGAGTTCCGGAAACGCGGCGGCGGGTTCGCGGGCAATTTGCAACTCGAGCATTGCTTCGAGAATGTGCGGAATGGGCCCGCTGACCGGCGTGGGAATCGCGAATTTGTTTGCGAGCAACTGCGGACCGCGCGGGCCTTTGGCGGAGACGACGCTGATGCCGAGTTGTTTTCTGCCGAAGAGCAGCGACATCACTTCGACTTTTTTGTTCCAGGTCGGAAAATTCCAGCAATTCGGCGGCGCGAACAGCGCGGTTCCGGGACGCAGATCGAGCGTCGCGATTTTTCCGTTCTGTTCGATCTGATTTTCGTAAACGCCTTTGAGAGGAATTTCCAATCGCGGAAAAGTGACGACGTGGCTGAAGAGCGGCGGATGCAGCAGGCGTCCGCAGACGAAAACTTCGCGCACGGGATTTTTCGCCAGCAATTTTTCAGGCCACCAGCCAATGTGAATGGATTCGGGCATAAATCATCATGCAACAACCCGGAGTCTTTCGCGAATAATTCTTCCGCGCGCCGGATGAATCCGCCGCGCAATTTTGCTCCGAATTTTCATTTTAGTCGCGCGATTGTCGCCGCAAGTTACAAAAGTGAAATAAACGGTACATTTTTATTCTTTGAGCGTTCGCGCATGGCACGCACGATACTAAGGAGATTGGCCAGACTTATTTGTGCCGGGCCGACCGATTGCGAAAATTATGATGATGAATTTAAAAAATAGAATGGTCCGGGCGAAGGCGCTCGCGGTTCTCTCAAGTGTTTTTCTTCCCGCAATTTTAAGCGCGTCGCCGGACGGCATCAGCATTCCGATCAAGCTTGCCGCGGACAACGGTTACGCCGTGACCAACGCGGCGGGCGTGTTGCGCACCGTGAATTGGAACAATAAAACCGGCCAGAGCGGCAGCGGTTCCACTTTGAACGTGGATAATTTTGGTTCGCCTTCGCCGTCGAGCGCGACGGTTTCCTGGTGCAGCAACAACACCGGCGTGCAGAACAACGGCGATCATTCCACGCCGGACAAGGCATTGATGAATTCGTTTCCGGACAGCAGCAGCGGCACTCCGCCGAGCGGAAACGGCACGACGAAAAAAGTTTCCGTCACCGTGACCAATCTGGATTCGGTTTTCACGGACGGCGGTTATGACGTTTATGTTTATTTCAACGGCACGTCGCCCGGCGGAAACGGAACGCGCGGCGGTTCTTTCATCATGATCCCGGACGGACAGGATCCGATCCAATGGAATTGCGGGTTCACCAGTCCCGATTTTACCACGGGGACTTATGTTCAGGACGTGACGCCGGACAACACGGAAATCGCGACCGAAACGCCGGGTTGCAATTACATCGTGTTCAGCAATCTGACGGCTTCCTCGTTTTTCGTGACCGGCAACGGCGGCCTTGGCGTGACGAATGTGCAAAGCACAAAAGTGCAAATCTGCGGCGTTGAAGTGGTCGCGCATTCCGCCGGATCAACAATTCCCACGATTGTTTCCGGTCCGCGTTCAAAACAAATTTTCAACGGCAAAACCGTTTCGTTCACCGTGACCGCGTCGGGAATTCCATCGCCGACTTATCAATGGAAAAAAGGCGCGACCGGCAGCGGCACTTACACTGATATTCCAAACGCGACGAATGCGACTTTGATTTTGCCGGCTGTTTCCGCGACGGACAACGGCGATTACGTCGTCAAAGTCACCAACCCGGCGGGTTCCATTACGAGCGACCCGGCGACGCTCGAAGTCGTTTCGCCGAGCGATGATTACGACGCCGCGATTTCGGCGCTCAATCCGTTTGCTTACTATCGCTTCAACGAAGCGGGCGATTCACTCACGGGACTTACCGCGTATGACAACGCGGGCGGATTCAACGGCGTTTATGGCGACACGGTTTTAAACGGTTACTACGGAATTTTTGGTCCTGAACAATCTGATTTCCCCGGATTTGCCGATGTGAACGGCGCGGCGCAATTTTCCAATGGCGACAGTTCTCAAATTCCGGTGACTCCGTGGAAAATCACCACCAATTCCATGACCTTCACCGCGTGGTTGTATCCGACCGGCCCGCAATCCGCTTCCGCTGGAATCGTATTCTGTCGCGGAACGACGACTTCGGGTTTTAATTACACCGGCAGCACCAACGCCGAGGGAAATTACACGCTCGGCTACACCTGGAACGGCGATGGCAACACATTCTTCTGGGATTCGGAAATTACCGCTCCGCAGAACGAATGGTCTCTGGCCGCGTTGGTCGTGACGCCGACAAACGCCACGGTTTATGTCTTGAACAAGGAAGGCATTTTATCTTCAACGCATACCTACGATCACACCGCGCAAACGTTCGATGGAACGACGCTGATTGGAAATGATTCCTTCAAAGTTTCCAATCGCGGGTTCAACGGAAACATGGACGACGTGGCGCTGTTCACGGGAGCGCTGTCGCGAGATCAGCTAACGTCGCTCTTCACAACCGCGTCCGGCGTTTCCACTTTCCCGCCGGCCATTGCGACGCAACCTGTTTCTCAGACGCTTTACGAACAGCAAACCGCAACGTTTACTGCTTCGGTCAGCGGCACGGGACCGTTGCATTATCAGTGGCAAAAAGGAACGGGCGGCGTTTATTCCGATGTCACGGATGACGCCAGAATTTCAGGCGCGAACACCGCGACGCTGAGCATCAGCAATATCAATTCGAGCGATGCGTCGGATTACATTCTGGTCGTGACGAATTTTTACGGTTCAATTACCAGCGACGCGGCGACATTGACTGTAACTCCGGCTCTGCCGGCGGAAACCATCACGATGTCCGTCGTCGAAAGCAATCCGCAGGATTGGGACACGGCGGCGAATTGGAGCGACGGCCTTGCCGCTTCCGTTTCATCGGTTTCCAAACCGGGCAGCACTTATCATATTTTGCCGGGCGCGGCATTGCGCACGCCGGCGACGAGCGCGACCGCGGAATTTCCGGGCGACGTTCTTTACGTTGAAGGAAATGGCGAGTTCACGACTGCCATCGCCGGAAGCGGCATTGGCGGTTTGCTTCTGAAAGGCGCGAATCCGAGCACGATCCACTTTAAAAAGCTGGTCATGGCGGGCGGTGAAATCCTTAATTTCATCAACTCCGGCGGAAACGCGGTTTTGACCGGCGAACTGAACGTGGTTTCCAACACTCCGATTTTTGCGGCGGATGACACCCGCGCGCGGACGATTCGAATCGAATCGAAACTGACCGGCGACGGGAACATCGAGTATCACGGTTACACTGGAAATACGTTCAAGGACACTGCCGTCGCCTCGCTAAACATTGCCGGCGCGAACAATCCCTATACCGGAACCTGGAACGTCGTTCTCGGAACATTGGTTGGCAGCGCGAACAATGCGTTAGGCACAAACACCATTACCGTCGGCGCGCAGGGCGCTTTGCAAACGACCTACGACATCAACAATCCGGACGGCGCGTTGATTCTCGATGGGCGGATGAACCTGACGCGGAACGACACGTTCGGTCGCGTCGTGGTCGGCGGCGTGGAATTGCCCGGAGGCACTTACACCTTTGCGCAATTGAACAGCGCCTATCCGACGAACTTCCCGGCCACGTGGACCGCGCAACCAGGCGCTCCTGAAACGGCCGGTTCCGGAAGCATTACCGTGCTTCAAGGCGCAACCGCTCCGGTCAGGATCGAGGTCGGCAAAGTCGGCTCGAATTTGCAGCTGAACTGGCCGGAAGGCGCGTTGTTGCTGGAAGCGACAAATCTTTCGGGACCCTGGACGACGAACACGACTGCGGTTCCGCCGTTCACCGTGACGCCGAGCGGCCCGCGGAAATTCTTTAAGCTGATTGTCCAGTAATCGGGTTGGATTATTGGATGTGGTGGGCGGCCGAGGCGTTTGCCCCGGCCGCTTTTTTTTGCAGGAAATCTTGTCAATGTATTTGAAATTCAGTTCAGCTCCGCGGCATAGGATTCGGTTTTGCATTTTTTTCCGGTGGCTCGCGGCTGTTTTGTTGCCGCTTTTTGCCAATGCGGTTCGAGCCGAAGACGGATATCGGTTGTGGCTTCGTTACGACAAAATTTCCGATGCGCAACTGGTTGAAAATTATTCCGCGCACGCCGGCGAAATTGTTGTTCAGGACAATTCGCCGACCGGAAATGCAATTCGCGAGGAACTGGAGCGAGGCCTTTCGGGACTTCTCGGACACGCAATTCCGGCGACCAACATCGTCACGAAAAACGGCGCAATTGTCGTTGGAACTCCGGAAAGTTCTCCGGTTATCGCCGGACTGCGATTGGACGCGGAACTGAACGCGCTCGGCGATGATGGTTATATGATTCGTTCCGCCGCAAACAAGGGCCGGCGAATTACAATCATCGCCGCGAAAAGCAGTCGCGGCGCGCTTTACGGCGCGTTTCATTTTTTGCGATTGCTCCAGACGCGCGGCGAAATCGCGCGGCTGAATCTTTCCGAATCGCCGAAGCTCCAACGACGTTTGCTCGATCATTGGGATAATTTGAACGGAAGTGTCGAGCGCGGTTATGCCGGAAAATCATTGTGGCGCTGGAACGAATTGCCGGAAAAACCGGATCCGCGTTACAAGGATTACGCGCGAGCCAATGCTTCCATCGGCATCAACGGCGCGGTTTTGAACAACGTGAATTCCAGCCCGCAACAACTCAGCGCGGAGAATCTCAAAAAAGCCGCCGCGCTCGCGGATGTGTTTCGCCCGTACGGTATTCGCGTTTATCTCACGGCGAATTTCGCGACGCCGAAAAAGCTGGGTCATTTGCCGACCGCCGATCCCGCCGATCCGCGCGTCCGAAAATGGTGGAAGGAAAAGGCGGATGAAATCTACAGGCTCATTCCGGATTTCGGCGGATTTCTGGTCAAGGCGAATTCCGAAGGCCAGCCCGGGCCGCAGGATTATCATCGGACGCACGCGGACGGCGCGAACATGTTAGGCGAAGCGCTCGCGCCGCACGGCGGAATCGTGATGTGGCGCGCGTTTGTCTATAACAGCGCAAAGGTGGACAGCGACCGCGCGAAACGCGCTTACCTGGAATTCAAGCCGCTCGACGGAAAATTTCGTGACAATGTTTTTGTCCAGGCCAAGAACGGGCCGATTGATTTCCAGCCGCGCGAGCCGTTTCATCCGCTGTTCGGCGCGATGCCGAAAACGCCGCTGATGGCCGAACTGGAAATTACGCAGGAAAACATGGGACATTCGACCGATCTGGTTTACCTCGCGCCGATGTGGAAGGAATTTTTGGAATCCGATACTTACGCGAACGGGAAGGGCAGCACCGTCGCGAAAATCCTTGAAAGCTCGCGCATGACCGGAATCGCCGGTGTGGCGAACACCGGACGGGATCGCAACTGGTGCGGAAATGATTTCGCGCAGGCGAACTGGTACGCGTTCGGACGCCTCGCGTGGAACAGCGATTTGTCCGCCGACCAGATCGCCGGGGAATGGACGCGGATGACGTGGGGCAACGATCCGGACGTGGTTAAAACCACGTTGGCGATGATGCGCGGTTCCTGGGAAGCGTGCGTGAATTATGAAATGCCGATTGGTCTTCACCATATTATGGAAGGTGGCGGACATTACGATCCCGCGCCGCAGACGGTGAACAGGAACGCGCCCGAATACTCCGCGACCTATTATCACAAGGCGGACGCGAACGGAATTGGATTTGACCGGACGCAGACCGGTTCCGACGCCGTGGCACAATACGCTTCGCCTGTGCGGGATCGCTTCGCGAGCCTGGAAGCCTGTCCGTCGGAATTACTCCTGTGGTTTCATCATTTGAGTTGGGATTATTCGATGAAAACCGGCCGGACGGTCTGGGACGAACTTTGTTTCCGATACAACGATGGCGTGAATTACGTGAAACAGATGCAGGCTCAATGGGAGACCTTGCACGGCAAAGTGGATTCCGAGCGATTCGAGGCCATGAAGAAAAAGCTCGGCGAACAATTGGTTCACGCCGAAAACTGGCGCGACACCTGCCTGCGTTATTTTCAATCCGTGAACCATAAACCGTTCCTGCGTTTCTGAGTCCTGACCTCGGCGAATGACAAGCGATGCGTCGGGCAGGGGATTCTGTGGATTCGGACCCGTTGACGCAGATTTGGATTGAAGACAGATGCAGAAATGTTTTCCCAACTTGCGAAAATCTGTGGAATTCGTGTCGAACTTTCGCGGGATTCGGGTTTGAAAAATTCCCATTGCTCAACGCGGAAAGAAGGCCATAGTAGCAGCATGACACCAGAGCGAAATCTATTCTGTTTCGTGTCACGCCGGAAAATTGGCTTTCCGGCGGAGATTTGTTTTTGATAAACCCTCAACGAATTTTTTATGAATCCCGAATCATTGAATCGCCGTGAGTTTATCCGGACTTCCGCCGTGATCGCGGGCGCCGCGCTCGTCGCTCCCATCGGAGTTTCCAAATCATTTGCCGCGCCGGCGACAAAACGCACCGCGACGGATCAGGTGACGCTTGGGAAAACCGGCATCAAACTCAG
>DASSNZ010000229.1:0-3187 GCA_035701135.1 Verrucomicrobiia bacterium | reverse complement strand
TGTTCGAACTTGTTAGGATTTCTCGTGAAAGGTTCCAGCGATCTGGTGATTCAGGATGGGAAAATAATCGAGAAAAATTTGCGTCGAAACGATTTTACGGAACACGACCTGCGCGAAGATTTGCGTTTGAACGGAAAAGTCGCTTCGCCCGCCGAAGTCAAACTGGCCTACATCGAACGCAACGGCGACATCAGCGTCGTGCCGGAAAAACAATAAGGCGCGCTCATTCCCACATGCGAAATGGCGTCGGCGCTTTGTCGAGAAAAACGCCGCAGCGCGGGCATTTGCCGGGATTGTTCCATGGCTGAATCCGGTGATACGGCGAAATCGGGCAGCGCAATTTCACCGGCGTCCATTTCAAATATTTTTCCGGCGCGAGCGGCAGGCGGTTCACCACTTTTTCAAACGGCGGCGCGACGTCCAGCGGACGTTTCGCGAGTTTGGAAAATCCGGGGACGGCGCGGCGATCATGATTTTTCGGGAGCTTCAATTTCACGACGGCGTCGAACAGTTTCCGGCAATCGCGGCAGGCAATCGTTTGGACAACCAGATGATTTCCGTGATCCGCGCCGCCGGAAACCGTGGCGTGATATCCGCATTTCGGACATTCAAATAAGTACGAGCGGCCCATGGGAAAAGATAAATGTCTGGCGGATGGTAAACGGATGGAATGAAAATCCGAAGTCCGAAATCCGAAAACAGAAACACATCCGAACAATCGAATTCCGAAAATCCGAATCTCAAACCTGTCTCGTTTTCCGATTTCGAGCTTCGGATTTCCGTTGCGGCGAAAAATGGATTTGAACTCCGACAGCGCCCGCTTCGTCGGCATCACGCTTTCGCGTGTTTCGCGCTTTTGCCGTTTCGCCGGCCACCGTTTGCGGCGCGGGAAGGATTTCCGGTCTGGTGCGATTTGACGGCGGGAAATCCGAAATATTGTTTTGCGTTTCCATAACAGATATTTCGAATCATTGTGCCGACGAGCAATTCGTCATCGGGAATCTCGCCGTTTTCGATGTCGCGTCCAATGAGATTGCAGAGCACGCGGCGGAAATATTCGTGGCGCGGATAAGACATGAACGAGCGCGAATCGGTGATCATTCCGACAAAGCGGGAGAGCAAACCAAGATTGGAAAGCGCGTTGAGTTGCCAGGTCATGCCTTCCTTTTGATCGAGAAACCACCAGCCGGAACCAAACTGGATTTTTCCCGGAATCGTTCCGTCCTGAAAATTACCAATCATGGTTGCGAACGCGTAGTTGTCCGATGGATTCACGTTGTAAAGAATCGTTTTCGGCAGCGCATTTTCCGAATCCAGTTTGTCGAGATATTTCGCCAGCGCGGTCGCCTGCGGAAAATCGCCGATGGAATCGAAGCCGGTGTCCGGCCCGAGCTGTTTCAGCAGGCGCGTGTTGTTGTTGCGCAGCGCGCCGAGGTGAAGCTGCTTGGTCCAGCCCTTTTCCGCGTCGAGCTTTCCGAAAAACAGCATCATGAACGCGGCGAAACGTCCATGTTCCTCGGGCGAAGCCGCCTGACCGCGACGCGCCTTGGCGAAAATTCCCGCCGCGATTTTCGGCGAGCAGAAATCCGCCGGGCACTGGTTCAATCCGTGATCGGAAAGACGGCAGCCGTTCTCATGAAAGAAATTGTGCCGCGCGCGCAGGGCATCGAGAAAATCCGATAGTGTCCGGATTTCGACATCCGCCGCCGCGCCGAGAGCATCCACCCATTTGTTGAACGTTTCCGGTTTGTCCACCGTCAACGCGCGGTCGGGCCGATACGCCGGAAGCATTGCGGTTGCGGAACCGCTCGCCGCGAACGCGCGATGGTATTTCAAATCATCCGCCGGATCGTCGGTTGTGCAGACGCACGAGACATTGAATTTTTTGAGAATGCCTTGCGTGGTGAGTTCGGACGTGGCGAGCCGCTCGTTGGCGCGTTTCCAGATTCGCGCTGCGGTGGATTCATCGAGCAATTCGTCAATATCGAAATAACGTTTCAGTTCGAGATGCGTCCAATGATAGAGCGGATTGCGGAGCGTGTGCGGAACTGTCGCGGCCCACGCCTGAAATTTCGCGAACGGGTCGGCGGCGCCGGTGCAGAATTTTTCCGCAACTCCGTTGGAACGCATCGCGCGCCATTTGTAATGATCGCCTTCGAGCCAGATTTCGAAAAGATTGTTGAAACGCCGGTTTTCCGCGATGTCTTTGGGCGAAAGGTGGCAATGATAATCCAGAATCGGTTCCGGCTCGGCGAACTGGTGATAAAGATGACGCGCCGTGCGCGTGGTCAAAAGAAAATCTTCGTTTATAAATTTCATACAGGTTGCGGGTCCGTTCGGAATGAAACAGCCCGGACGCGCCAAAATCAAGCGAGTTAAATTCGGAAACGCCGGCGCGGATCGCGGGCGCCGATCAACCCGCTTTTCATTCCCAACTATAAACTGCGGGACGCCGCGGCGGTTTCCTCGTTTTTGCAGTCTTGGATGAATTTTCTGCACGGCGGTTTTCGCCGCGTCGCGTTCCGCGGCCTTCGCGGCAATTGATTGGAATAAAATCACTGAAGCGCATCCGCGCGCATGGAATTTATCGAAGTCGCGCTGTGCCGAATGAGAATTTCGCCTCAGCAACATCAGATGTCGCTTGCCCCATCGTTTCCAAATCTGCAAAGAAGATTGCATTTTGTGCGATTCAATTCAGTCGAACGAATGGTGTGATGGACAGAGATTTTTCGAAATTCGTAACAGGGAAAACGGAATTGACGTTCAAAATCTGGCGAAGTTTACTCGGCTCCATGAGAATTTCGTTTTTGGCAGTGACGGTTTCCGTGATTGCCATTTCAGGCTGCGCCCGAAGCAAGAACGCGCGCGTCATGCCGGAGACCGAAGTCGTTTTTTCCGGGACGAACGCGCTCGGCGAAAAAATGATTGTCACGGCAGCGGAAGGCTTGAGCGGAAAAGTCAGTTCCGTAAATTCAGAACTTCGATTTGTCGTGCTGACTTTTCCAATCGGACAAATGCCGGCGGAGCATCAGCTTCTTTACGTTTTTCGAAACGGACTGAAAATCGGCGAACTGAATGTCACCGGTCCGGCGCGCGGCGACAGCACCGTGGCGGATATTGTGACCGGTGAAGCCCGGCCAGGCGACGAAGTGCGGGATAAATAAATTATTTCATTTCGAAATCCCGC
>DASSNZ010000228.1:0-3413 GCA_035701135.1 Verrucomicrobiia bacterium | reverse complement strand
CAAAAAGTCGGCAATCGAAAAGATGTTTATGAGTAACGCTATTGCAGAAAAATCTTTCGCGAAAAATCCGCGGAAAAATGTTCATTAAACAAATCTCCGCGCTGCGCGAGCAGATGGACGATCTAAACGATTATTTGGATTTGTTGGAAGCCCGCGCCCGCAACAAAGGAAAACGCACTTATTCGATTGATGGTGCGCGTAAACAACTTGGCCTCTAGGCTAAGTATGGTGATGAAATACAAAAGTATGAGAATAAAAATCCATGCCGGTTTTGTGTTGGCGTTGGTTTTGGAAGTAGGCAGCGCATCCGGGCAAAGTGTTTCTGCTGAAGCAAGATTTAATGTAATTCGCCCTACAATTGATTTCGCTGGCTCAATCAATGGCAGCGTTGCATTAGATACAAACTATATTGTTGCGCCAGGGATTTTATGCCTGCATTTCGGAGGTTCTATTAACAATGGAACAACAAACTTCGGAATTAATTGCACCGCCAGCAACCCAAACCTCGGGGGCTATGATACTAATTCAAATGCCGGATTTTTTGTGGTGCAGGTTATTACTTCCAGTGTAACCACCATAACCAAAACAGACGGATCCACATTAACAATCAACACAAACGGTTTGGATAATTATTATCCTGCGAAAAACCTCGGAACCGGCAATGGAACAGTTTTTTCGGATGCTCCCGGCATCGGTGGTTTTCCAACAAATTACATTCAAATTTCAAGATCGGAAAATTTCAAAACTGTTTTGATGTTTTTGGCAGATGAACCAGAAGTAATTCCTGTTCCAATGAAAGAAATTGACTGGAATTGGTCGGGGTCTATTTCCTTTACAAATAACGAGTGGTTCTTAACCTCGTCAAACGCTGCAATAACTGCAAACAACCAAGACACTTTGTCTTTCCCAACTTGGAGCAGTGCCATTCACAATGCGCTTTAATGACGCAATTTATGCTTCGATACATCGCACAAACCACCAGTTCTGTTATCCTTTTTGGAATTATATTCTTTAGTGGGATAGCTTTCAATATTTCAGCTCAAACGACCAATACTATTCCGACTGATCTGTTTTTGACAGACGACGGCTTTTTGTTTTGGTATCGGCCTTCTGGAGAACGAGTCGTTAACATCAGCAAAATTAAAGAAGCGGAAAAATCTCCGGAATCACTTCCAGCGAATCACAATGCCGACGGCCATTGGGGAGAAAAAACAAATGGCCTCCAACTTTCCTTACGATTCCCAAAATACATATTTACCAATGGTGAATCGGTTGTCGCAATTATGTTGATGCGTAACATAACGAACAAACCGCAAACATATTTTAGACCGCCCCGCATTTTGGCGAGTCAAAATGGAAAAGTCCTAAAAACAAAAAATGACAACGGCCTCCATTTGATGCAGGTCACAATGCTGCCACAAACTACGCTTTTTCCTCAAACACAGAACAGATTTCAAATAATTCTAAATAAGGTATATGATTTATCGGAAAATGGAGAATATATTTTTCAAGCCGCCTGTCATAATCCAGAAGTTAATTCGCAAAAGGTAAGCGTCATAATTAAAAAGTAACACTCACAACTTGCGAAAATGCTCCACGGTTGAAATTGGATCTTTAACCCAGTTAAAATTCAGCTATAAATCTGGTTTCCTTTTCCGCAATCGCCTCGTAATTTTTCCGAATGACTTTGCTGCAACGCGCGATTGAAGATTCTATTGCGACCACGCGCCAGTTGGCTGGTTTCGACGCGCTGTTGAATCGCGCGGCGGACATGGTTTTGAACTGCCTGACTTCCGGCCGAAAATTGCTCTTCTGCGGCAACGGCGGAAGCGCGTCGGACGCAACGCATTTCGCGACGGAATTTCTCTGTCGGTTTCAGGAGGACCGCCGGCCGTATCCCGCGATTTCGCTCACGTCGAATGGCGAATTCATGACGGCGGTTTGCAATGATTACAGCGCGGAAGAAATTTTCGCGCGCCAGGTCTGGGGCCTGGGCGAACCGGGCGATTTGCTGATCGCGCTTACCACGAGCGGAAATTCGCGCAACGTGCTTCGCGCGCTGGAGGAATCCAAACGCAAAGAACTTGAAAGCATCGCGTTTCTCGGACGCGACGGCGGATTCACGAAAGGAATCGCGACGCTGGATTTAATTGTTCCGGGCGCGAACACCGCGAGAATTCAGGAATCGCACAAACTGCTTTTCCACGTCCTGTGCGAAATGGTTGAACGCGATTTGCCGAAAAGCTGAACCGTAGTCGCGCCGCCCGACCGCAATGGTTCATTGGGAATCAACGCAAAGACTCAAAGAAGCCAGGGCGCAAAGCGAATCGCCGAAACCAAACCGATGTCGCAATCACGGATGGATGACGCGCCGAAATCTTCTGAAAAGTTGATCAATTCCTCGCGCCTTTGCGCCTTCGACTCTCTGCGTTAAAAGCCGATCCTGACAATTCCCGCTCAGAAATAATCCGGCGCATTTCCGGATTTCCATTTGATGTTGCAGCCGATGCCGGGTTTTTGATTTTCCGAAACCGCTTTTCCGCTCAACACCGCATCAAGCGCGGCGCGGAGATCTTTTCCCGTCACTGGAATTCCGTTACCGGGCCGGCTGTCGTCCAATTGCCCGCGATAAACCAGCCGATGCTCTTTATCGAACAGGAAAAAATCCGGCGTGCAGGCGGCGCGATACGCTTTGGCGGCGGCTTGCGATTCGTCATACACGTAAGGAAAAACGTAACCGGCGGATTTCGCTTCGGCCTTCATTTTTTCCGGGCTGTCAGCGGGATAATCCGCCACGTCATTTGAACTCACGGCGATGATCGCGACACCGCGCGCCGTGTAATCGCGGCCGATCCGCGCGAGTTCGTCCCGGACGTGTTTCACGTAAGGACAATGATTGCAAATGAACATCACGAGCAGCGGTTTGCCTTTGAAATCGTTCGGCGAAACCGGTTTTCCGTTCGTGTCCGGCAATCGAAAATCGGGCGCAACCGTGCCGAGCGGCAGCATGGTGGAATTGACAGCAGCCATGCGGAAAATGTGCAACGCGCATCCGTGCTTGTCGAATGCAATTTAAATCTACTCACGCCGAATGCTACAATTTCAAATTGTTATTGTTAGTTGGCACGACGTAACATTCCGCAAAAATATTGTGATCTATTTCGACCATAATGCCACAACGCCGGTCGCGGCGGAAGTTCTGGAAACGATGCTGCCTTTCTTCACTTCCGAATGGGGCAATCCGTCCAGCAGCTACAGATTCGGGTCAAAGTTGAAATCGGTAATTGAAACCGCTCGGGAGCATATTGCGGATTTGATCGGAGCGCGCCCGCGAGAAGTTATTTTCACTTCCTGCGCCACGGAAAGCAACAACGCTGCTATTCACGCCGCTTTGAAATCAAATCCAGCGAAAC
>DASSNZ010000227.1:0-15979 GCA_035701135.1 Verrucomicrobiia bacterium | reverse complement strand
GTCGAAAATCTGATCAAACAAGCTGTTCAGGTCGCGAACGCAAAAGATCGGGGCAGCTACATTTTTTCCGGAACGAAAAGCGACACGCCGCCATTCGCGATTACCGCGGATTCAAATGGGAACGTGACCGCCGTGACTTATCAGGGCAACACGAGTGTTCCGCAAACAGAAGTCGCGCCGAACGTGACGCTCGCAATTCAGATTCCCGGCGCGAACACCACCGGAACCGGCGCGCGCGGGCTGATTACCGACGATCGTTCCGGCGCGGATTTTTTGAATCACTTGATTTCGTTGCGCGACCATTTGCTCGCCGGCGACACCGACGCGATTGCTTCCACGGATCAGAAAAATCTGGCGAACGACGAGGAAAATATTCTCTACCACGTCGCGAACAATGGCGCGATGCAATCGCAGTTGAGCGCTTCGAGTGACTCCGCCGGTAATTATGAATTGGCGCTCAACACGCAGATTTCGAACGAAGCCGACGCGGACATCGCGCAAACGCTGATTGATCTTAGCCGTTCGCAAACTGCGTATCAGGCCGCGCTCCAGAGCGGCGCGATGCTGATGAACAATTCGCTTCTGAATTATCTGCAATAAGCGCGAATAAAATTAATAATCACCAAAAATGAACACGATGGAACTGCCGGAAACCGAAATCGTCGCCGAGAACAAACCCGAAGTGATTCAACTTCCGCTTGGATTGCTTGGCTTCGAGCAAATCAAAAACTACGCGCTGCTCGCCCGGCCGGAAGAGGAGCCATTCATGTGGTTTCAGATGCTCGAAGGCGCGAAGCAATCGTTCCTGGTGATTTCGCCCGCGTTCGTTTTGCCCGATTATCAGCCGGACATTTCCAACGACGACGCGGAATTTCTCGGCCTCACCAGTCCAGACGACGCAATGCTCTTGAACATCGTCACGCTCCGCGCGAACGGCCAGGCCACGGTGAACCTCAAAGGCCCGATTGTCATCAATCGCCACACGTTGATTGGCAAACAGGTGATTCCGAACAACGTGGCGCAATACACATTGCAACATCCGCTGCCGGTCTCCTGAAAAATCGCGGAGATTCCCATGCTCATTCTCTCGCGCAAACCCGGTGAAAGCATCGTGATTGATGGACGGATCACCGTGAAAGTGATGCGCGTGGAAGGCGACGTGGTGAAAATCGGAATCGAAGCGCCCGCGGAAGTGCCGGTTCATCGCGCGGAAGTTTATGCGGAAATCCAGAAAAACAATCAGGAGGCGCTGGTGAATGGCGGAGTGAAATTGCCGCGGCTGGCGAAACGTTAGGTATTTCGATAAGCGATGATTCCAAATCCAAAAGATGCCCGGGCGATCAGTGGCTCTCCTCTTCCGTCCGCGCCGTCGAATCAGGATAAAATGATTGAAGAATTTTTCGCACATCAACCATCGTGCGGAAAAATTTTTATCGAAATCGGCACATCGGACGGCACTCATTGCAGCAATGTCCGTCGTCTGCGCGATGTCCACGGGTGGAGCGGCCTGTGTGTTGAAACGGTCGGAAAAAATTTCAATGAATTGATGCGTGAAAAAGGGATTCATGAAATTGATTTGCTTTCGATAAACGAGTTCGGATTGGAGACGTTGAAGGTTTTTAATTTCTCCCGGTTTCAGCCGAAGCTCGTCATCGTAAAATATGGAACCCGGCGTGAAGAAACTGCTCGTTCACTTGCCGAAGAGAGCTATTCTCTTCTATGTGACGATGGTCGGTATTTGATTGCCGCTCGCATTCACGCTTCGCCTCTCCTCGAATATCATGTGCCTCCCACGCGCAACTTTACCGGCCTGTCCGGAAAACCGGGTTATGAAGAAATTCAAAAAGAAGCGGAGCAACGACTGGGCGACTGGCTCAAAATACCAAATGAGCGAATTGAACGAGTAGTGATTGTCGGAGGCTATTATGCTTATGAAGCGCGCCGGTTTCTTAAGCATTATCCGAAAGCTGAAATTCATATCTTCGAGCCAAGCCGCCGTTATTTCGAAAAATTGCAATCCACTTACGGTTCCGAACCGCGCGTCAAATGCTATCAATTTGCTGTTTCCGATCACGATGGAACCGCAATGTTTCATGAAGGATCGCTGGAAGGCGTGGGATCATTATTGCCGCCGAAGACGCAGGCGGATCCCGCGTCCTGGATTCCCGAAAATTTCAAGCCTGCCGAAATATATTCCGTTCAAACGATTTCGCTGGACCGATTCGCTCCGTTGGCCGGGAAAAAAATTGATCTGCTTTGGTGTGATGTTCAAGGCGCCGAATTAAAAGTGCTTGCCGGAGCGCAAGAAACCTTGAACCGCACCGCCGCGCTTTTTCTGGAAGTCGCGACAACTAAAACCAGTTACCATGGCCAATGTCGTCTTTATGAATTAAATCCGGTTTGCGCAAAGCATGGGTTTTATCTCGCGGGAATCGGTCTGTGTCCCACTGGAAATGGCACGGGCAACGCGCTCTGGCTGCGCGCAATCAAAAAACAATCTGTTTGTTGCGAGGCAAATCCGGAATGGCGTTCAAAAGTAAACCCGTATTTGTTTGAAATAAATTACCTGCCGGAAAATCCAGTCGGCCCGGCTGAACAAATTCCGGCCATTCAGTTGGTCACGCCGCAACGATTCGACATCGCCGCCAAAACCATTTACGCGCGGCATCGGTTGAGAAACGCGCAAACAGACTGGGCGAAAAATCTTTATTGCGCTCACATCCGCGCGTTTTCCGGCGAAGCCTGTCGCGAGGGTGACGGGTCAAAAAACGGGATTCAGGATTATCTCAAATCATTCGATGCGTTGCTCGAATCCATTCGTGAAAACGGTTTTGATGATGCGAAATCACTTGTTCCCGCCGGGCGTGATGACGTGATAATTGACGGCTCACATCGGGTCGCGGCGTGTGTTGCGTTGGAACGTGAAATCGGCGTGCTGGGTTTTGATCTTCGGGCGAACCATTATGGCAGTAAATGGTTTCGGTCGCGCGGCTTGTCTCAAAGATGGCTCGATGCAATGGCGCTCGAATATTGCAGGCTTCGCCCCGATACTTTCATTGCGATGGTTTTTCCCGCGGCACGGGAACGGGACGAAGAACTCGCGGCGATTCTTCGGAAGGACGGAGAAATCGTTTGCGAAAAACAAATTCAGCTTAATCGCAACGGCGCGTTCAATCTGATTCGTCAGGTGTATGCGGAGGAACCGTGGCTTGGCAATTGGAGAAACCAGTTTTCCGGCGCGTGGGGCAAAGCGAATCCGTGCTTTGCAAATCAGGGTCCATTGCGTGTTTTTCTGTTTCAAACGGACAGCGCTGAAAAGGCGCGTTTCGCGAAACAGGCGATTCGCGATTTGTTCGGCATCCAAAATCATTCCGTTCACATCAATGACACTCACGAGCAAACGGTTCAATTGGCAAAGCTGGTTTTCAACGATAACAGCATTCATTTCCTGAACTGCGCGCAGCCGAAATTTTTTGAGAAATTCGAGCGGCAAATGGAGAAATTCCGATCGTGGCTTAGAACGCACAAAGCCGATCCGGAAGATTTTTGCGTTGATGGAAGCGCGGTGATGGCGGCTTACGGGATTCGCGATTCCGCCGATTTGGACGTGCTCCATTTTTGTTCTGCAGATTTCTCGACGGTTGAACCCGAAGTAAACAGTCACAATTCGGAAATTCATCATCACGTTCTCGGTCGCGATGAAATTATTTTTAATCCTGAAAATCATTTTTATTTCAACGGAGTAAAATTTGCGTCACTTGACGTCATTCGCCGTTTAAAAGTCAAACGCAACGAACCCAAAGACCGCGCGGATGTTGCGGCAATAGATCGCCTGTTGGATGCTGCGCCTCTGTTGCCGGATGGCACTCGCGTGCCGGCGCTCGCCAGCCGAAAGAAATCGCAAACCGCCGCATCACGTCCGCGAAAAATTGTCGGGCTGGTTCCGGCGCGCAACGAAGCGGCGGGGATCGAATTCTGCCTGCGCGCGCTGGCAATCTACACCGACGCGATTGTTTTTCTCGACGACTGTTCAACCGACAACACCGTTCAGATCGTGGAATCACTTGCGAAGGAATGCAAAGTCGAACGAATTCTTCGCAAGCAAACATGGCACCGCGACGAGCCGGCTGATCGCAACGCGATGCTTCAGGCCGGCCGCGAAATCGGGGGAACGCATTTCATTGTAATTGACGCGGATGAAGCGTTTACGGCGAACTGCGCCGACAAAAATTTTCTGCGCCAGTTGCTTTTTGCGCTTCATCCCGGCGATCAGCTTGTTTTGAATTGGATTCAACTTTGGCGTGGCATCGAGTTTTTCCGTTTTGATAATTCCGTTTGGACGTGGAACGCCAAACCATTCGCGTTTTGCGATGACGGAGAGTGTTCGTATCAATCCGAATTCATTCATACCTCCCGCGTTCCGGCCAACTTGAAAGGCCGGCGTTGCGAAGTGCCGGGTTATAGCCACGGATTGTTGCATTTTCAATTCACGAACTGGCGCAACCTGCTCCTCAAGCAAGCATGGTATCGCTGTCTGGAACGCATTCGCGATCCGAAAAAAAACGTCGCGGCAATCAACGACCGGTACGCGCCCAGCAAGGACGAACGCAGACTTGGGTTGAAACCCGTTCCGAAAAGCTGGTTTGCGAATTATGGCTTCTTCAATCCGGCGATGATTTCCACGCCGGACAATTGGCGCGAAGATCAGGTCCTCGGCTGGTTCGGCGAGTACGGAAAAGATTATTTTAAAGAACTCGACATTCACGACGTGAATTGGGGCGAAAAAGGCCAGCCGGAAATTTCCAGTGCTGCGTTTCAAAGCGCAAAAAATATTGCGTCCAAAAAATCCGAAGACAACTCGGCTGAAGTTGAACGGTTGCTGCAAGAAGCCGATGCGGCGTTCGCAAACAAAAATCTTAAAATCGCCGCATCGAAACTCCGCAAAGTTCTCGATTTTACGCCGGACGCGGTGGACGTGATTGTCGCGCATGGAAATATCTTGTTTCTGCTCGGTGATGTTGCCGCGGCGCGTTGGGAATTTGCCCGCGCCGCCATTTTACAACCGTCCAATATCAACGCGCATTTGTATCGCGCGCTTGCTGCAAACCGATTGGGTCAACGACGCGAAGCCATTGATGCCGCCAATCGTGTGCTTCAACTCGATCCGCAAAATTCAGAAGCGGCGAAACTTTTGTCCGCTCTCAAATCGAGCGATGAATCAGATAAGACCGCGAAATCTTCCAATGAACTCTCATTGCCCAGAATTGCAGGCGAATGTTTGGAACACGCGGAACGCTATTTTAATCAAAATGAATTCGCGTTGGCGGCGGATTGGCTTGGACGCGCGCTGGATGTCGCGCCCAATTCCGTTGAATTGCTGGGCGCATTCGGGGCGATTCAGTCGCGCATCGGGAAACACGAGATTGCGCTGCGCACGCTGAAACGAGCGTGCGACCTGCGCCCGAATGATGCTGCCTTGCTTGTCAAACTGGCGGCGGCTCACGTTTCAGCGGGGCAGATCAAAGAATTCGAAGAAACAATGGCACGGGTTTTGGAAATCGAACCCGAGAATCGCGATGCACTTCTGTTGCTCGGTGAATTGCATTCGCGCGAACGGCAGTTTGTGGACGCCGCGAAGATATATCATCGGATTCTTTCCCGAAATTCGCACGACGTGGAAGCCCTGCTTGGGATCGCAAAGTGTTTTGTCGAACTGGGCGATTCGCAAATGGCCCGTGAAACTTACGCCCAAATTCTGAAAGTCCAGCCATCGAATTCGATTGCGATCACGGCACTATCCAGGATTTCAAGTCAATCCGGCGAAAAGTCGAATGGCAATTCCGTTGCGGTTCTTCAGCCCGCGCGAACGAGCCATGAAACGCCCTTCCTTGTTTCGGCGCTTGTGTCCACTTACAACGCCGAAAAGTTGATGAAGGGCTGCCTTGAAGACCTCGTGGCGCAGACGCTTTATCAGAGTGGGCAGTTGGAAATCATTGTTCTGGACAGTGGCTCTCAGGAAAACGAGCGGGCGATTGTCGAGGATTTTCAAAAGCGTTTTGCGAACATTGTTTACACTCGGACGGAACGCGAACCGCTTTACGCTGCATGGAATCGCGGCATTGAGATGGCCCGAGGAAAATATCTTACCAGCGCGAATACGGACGACCGCCATCGGCCTGAATGTTTGGAACGCCTGGCCGCCGCGTTGGAAAATGATCCGGGCGCCGCTCTGGCGTACGCCGATGTCGCGATTGCGGAAAATACTCATCCCGATTTCGGCTATCCTGAAATTCGCGGTTACTTTCGATGGCCGGATTTTGATCGCGTCGAAATGTTTCGCGATTGTTTCATGGGACCGCAGCCGCTTTGGCGCCGCGATCTGCATGAGCGCTACGGTTTGTTTGATCCGGAATTCACCAGAGCCGGCGATTACGAATTCTGGCTGCGCATTGCTCTGACTGAACGGTTCATTCATTTACCGGAAGTGCTTGGAATTTACTGGAACATGCCCACAAGCCTCGGCCACCAACGGCGCGATTTGACGCGAGCCGAAGCGGACCGCGCGCGCGAAAAATATTGGCCTGCGGAATGGGGACAACGTCCCGATTCCGGGATCAACCCCGTCAAACCCATCGCCGTGCTTGAGCGGGAGTTGAAGAAAAATGAAAAACTGCGCCGCCAGCTTGACGAACTAAAAAGGGAAATAGCTTCCGCTTCGGTTCTGGCCACTGACGACTCGAAAAGCTGCGGAACGCCCAAAGCCGACCAACCTCTTTCAATTCAGCCGGACAAGAATGACATCGCCTTTGCGAAACTTCGCCACGCGCAACAGTTGATTGGAAAACGTCATTTTTCCGATGCCCGGACTCTTTGTCGCGAATACCTAGACTCGGTTGATTATGATAAATTTCATCGCATTGATAACCGTCTCGAAAACAAGCCGGAACTTTCCGTTGTTATTGTCGCGTGCAGAACGGGTGACTCGCTGTTGAAGTGCATTGATTCTCTTTCTGATGCAAAAGCTCCGCCGCATGAAATCATTGTCGTGGACAATGGCGGCAACGAAGAAGTGGAAGCGGAACTTCAACGCCGTTCTTTGTTTTACGTTCGCGCTCCATTCAATCTGCTTCCATCAGAAGGACGAAATGTTGGAGTGCATTTCGCGCGCGCGCCGATTGTTGCTTTCATTGATGACGATGCAATTGCCGAGAACGGCTATCTTGCGGCGATTATAAACGCATTTCAGAAATTCGAGATTTGCGCGTTGCGTGGAAAAGTTTTGCCGAAACAATTCAACCGGAACAACGAAGTCGCGCGGCACTACAATCTTGGTGAATTCCCGATTCCCGCGGACATTGACACCGAAGGCAACAGCGCATTTCGCACCGAAATGTTTCGCAAAATGGGCGGCATGGATCCATTGCTGTTTGGCGGCGAAGGAGTGGAGATTTCATACCGCATCGCTTCCGAGTACGGCGATAATGCGATTATTTACTGGCCGTTCGCGACGATTTATCACGATTACGCGATTACGGATACCAAGCTGAACGCAAAACAGGAACGGCACAGGTTAATGCGTGAATACGCGTTGTTCAAGCACCCTGAATTGTACGATTACCACAATCGCGTTCTATTTTATACGATCTCGGATTCAACGCGGCGCACCGGGCATAATGCGATTCCGATAAAAAGAGCCGGCGCGCTTCCGCTGTTTTCCACTCCGTTCATTTCGATCTGCATTCCAACTTACAATCGCGCGGACTACATCGAAGCGACGCTTCGCAGCGCATTGGATCAAACGTATTCAAACTACGAAATTGTCGTCGTGGACGATGGTTCGACGGATAACACGGCGGAAATTGTCCGGCGCATGGCGTCCGATAAAATCCGGTTTGTTTCCAAGGAACACAGCGGCGGCCCGGCCACGCGGAATCGCTGCGTTGCCGAAGCGCGCGGGGATTTTATTGTATGGCTGGATTCCGACGACATTCTGCTTCCGCGCACCTTGGAGTTATATGCGAAAAATCTTGAGCGCACCCCGTCCGTGGACGTGATGTATGGCGACTTGTTTGTTTTCGAGAAAGACATCAACAACGGCAGTACCTGGGAATACCCGGATTACTCCGGCTGGTCCGACATGTTGTTGGCCGATACATTTTTGAAAAACCGGATTCCGAACGTATGCGTGTTCGTTCGAAAGTCCTGTTACGAAAAAGTTGGCGGCTACAGCGAAGCTTTCCCACGCGCGCACGATTACGAGTTCTGGACCCGCCTCGTGCCGGTTGCGCGATTTCATCATGTGAAGCAAGTCGTCGGGAAATATCGCATCCATGAACGATCTCTTTCCAGAAGCGGTGGACGCACCGACACGTCTTACGAGGCGAAAGCGGCTAAAGCCATGATTGAACGGCACCATTTGCGCGCGCTCTTTCCTTATTGTTATCGCGAAAATGTTTCCGCCGCGCGTTCCGAATCACACGCCTGGCGCATCGCCGCTTGCGTCATGCTGAAATACGGCGACACCGCATCGGCCCGTGAGTTCGCCGAACGCGGCACAAAAGCCGCGCCTGTCGAGGAAAGCCTGATGTTAAACTGGCTTTTGAGCGAACTGCATCGCGGAACAAACCGAAATAGTTCATCGCGCCGCCCGAATCCGGGCCGCTGTTCCGACGGTCCATTCAGGCGCGCAATGGAATCCGTTCTTCAGGCGTGGCATTCGGGAATTTCAAATGCTTGCGCCAAAGGCTGTGAACAAATGAGCAACCTGCAGCCTGAAGCGATGGAGACGCTTTTTTTGACAGGCCATTGTCTTTCACGCTGGGCTGACGTGACGGTTGCGCGCACTGCTTTTGATTGTCTGGTTCTTCGTCAGACTGAAGCGGCTTTCGCGGACATTGCGAATGTTGAAACTTGCATAACCAAGTCTGAAAATGACGGCTCCGCACTGTCCCGACTGTCGGAAAAATTGAGTGCCATTTTTGGCGAAACCATACCTCAGTTTGCCATTCGCCAATGCCTCGATTTCGTCGGCGAATGCGCTGGCGCGGAAAATCCCGGCGATAAACTTGAGCGGGGCCGATCTCGCGTCACTCCGCTGCTCCACGCGCTGCTCAGGTTTGAATCGGATGAATGCGTTCAAAACATCAATGCAAAATTGCCCGCGCAGATTCAGAAAATTCGCAAGGCGCTTGCCGTTTCGCCGTTATCGGAAAATCTGTCAAGCGATTCCAATAAATTGCGGGAGCGGGGATACTCCTTCTGCATTATCACGAAAGGCGAGCGGCCCGAGAAATTGCGTCGCCAGATTGAAAGCATTCGCGCTTTGCGGATTCCGAATTTTGAAATCATCATCGGCGGAAACGTATCGGGGCCATTCGCCGGAGCAATTATCGTCGAAATGACAGATGCGGCGTTGGCCGGCCGCACGTCGCATGTTCGAAATGCAACTGCGAGTCGCGCCCGTTTTGATCACATCATCTGGAGCGATGACGACGTTCTTTTCGCGCGGGATTTTTACGAGGGCCTCCAAAAATTCGGCGAAGATTATGACGCGATGCTGGTTCGCATTCTTAACACGGACGGCAGCCGGTTTTGGGATTGGGCGACATTGGGCGGCGCGCGGGGTCAGACGTTGTTGGATTATTGGGATTCCGATCCCGCCTGCTATATCACCGGCGGACTCTGTGTCGTCAAAACACATGTTTTCGATTGTGTAAAGTGGAACGAAAGTCTTGGATATTACGAAGGCGAGGATTTGAATTTTTCGCGACGTTTGCAAGCTGCGGGAGCTGTAATTCGTTTCAATCCATTTTGCCGCGTAACACACGATGACGACCGCTACACGCGCGTAGATCGGAAGGTGATGCGGTTTGAACACATTCTCGCGACAGCTCGACTGCATCACGCCGGAGGGCGCCCCGATCTCTCGACAAAATTCATTGAGATCGCGTCACGCATCGCTGGAAATAATTCGGCGAGGCTGCATCAGGTGGAACAAGTGGCGGCCTGCTGTAAAATTTCAATTCAAAGCAATTCCCGGCCGCGAATTTTGAGCGGCGGTTCGAAGGACAAAGTAGCTCCAAATCGAATCAATTCATCGTTCAATCAAAAATTTGGTATCTCCTGGCACGGCTCATTTCTCGATCACGGCAGCCTGTCGCATGTGAATCGGCATTTGACTGGCGCGTTGGAAACAATTCCCGATTTGCAGATTCAATGTGTCACGAACGGCGCGAAAGCGTCGCCTGATTTCAAAAACCTGGCCGCGAAAATCTCTTCCGCTCCATCGCTCGATTCTTCAATTACCATTCGCCACGCGTGGCCGCCGGATTGGTCGCGGCCGAAAAATGGGAAGCTCGTCGTGATTCAGCCCTGGGAATTCGGCTCGCTGCCGACGCAATGGGTCGAGCAGGCGAAGCACGTGGATGAATTTTGGGTTCCGTCAAATTACGTGCGCGACGTTTACGTGAATTCCGGCGTGGAAGCGAAAAAGGTTTTCGTCGTGCCGAACGGAGTTGATCCCGAAAAATTTCATCCGCAAGCGACGCCGATGAAATTGGCGACGTCGAAGAAATTCAAATTCCTGTTCGTGGGCGGAACAATTTTCCGCAAAGGGCCGGACTTGTTGCTCAAGGCGTATCTGGAAAATTTCACCGCGTCCGACGACGTTTGCCTCGTCATCAAAGATTTTGGCGGACAAAGCGTTTACGCCGGGCAAACCATCGAAGCGCAAATTCGCGCCGCGCAATCGAATCCAAACGCGCCGGAAATTTTGTATCTCAACGATGAGTTTTCGCCGGACGCGCTGCCTGGACTTTTCACTGCATGCAATTGTTTCGTGCTGCCGTATCGCGGCGAAGGTTTTGGTTTGCCCGCGCTCGAAGCAATGGCGTGCCGTCTGCCAATTATCGTGACGGCGGGCGGCGCGACCGACGATTTTGTTCGCGACGAATTCGCGTTTCGCGTTCCTTCAAAGCGCATGATTTTCGGCAACGAAATCAGCGGAATGAAACTCGTAAAACCCGGCTGGCTGCTCGAACCGGATGTGATCGAACTCGGTCGAAAAATGCGCGCGGCTTTTTGTAACCCAACGGAATCGGCGGACTGCGGCCGGCGCGCCAGTGAATTTGCCCGGCAAAATTTCTCGTGGAAAAAATCCGCTGAAATTGCCGCGGCACGAATTCGCGCAATCGTGACGCAACCGGAAAATTCCTCTGAAACAATCAATGCAAAATCGTCGAAAGCGGCGCCCATCGTTCTTCCGACTTGCGCGAAACTCGGTCATCTCGCCGAAGCGCGTGAATTGCTGAAAAAGAAACAGCATCGTGCCGCGTGGGAAAACACCATTGCTGCGATTAACGCGCGTCCGTTTCATCCCGAAGCATTTCTGCTCCTCGCAGAAATTGCCTTGGCCGCAGGCGATTCCGTCTCCGCGCGACGCTGCGCTCAACACGCACACGACCTCGTCCCGAACTGGAAACCGGCGAAAAAATTTCTCAAAGGAAATCTGCGCGGAAACGCGAAACACGACTGGCTCGTTCTTCCCGAACCAATCGCAAATCAAAAATCCGAAATCAAAAATCGTCTTTCCGTTTGTTTGATTACGAAAAACGAAGAGCGTTTCATCGCGCAATGTTTGAAATCCATTCGCGACATCGCGCAGCAGATTGTCGTCGTGGACACCGGCTCGACGGATCGCACGGTGGAAATTGCGAAGGAAAATGGCGCGGAAGTTTTTCAGTTCACATGGAACGACGATTTCAGCGCGGCGCGAAACGCGGCATTGGAACACGTCACCGGCGATTGGGTTTTGGTTCTCGACGCCGACGAAGAATTGCTGCCGGAACATCGCGCGACGATTTTGAAAGAGATGCAGGCAGCGTCCGTCATGGCGTATCGCCTGCCGATTATTGACAAAGGAAAAGAGAACGAAGGTTGCAGTTACGTTCCGCGATTGTTCCGCAACGCGCCCGGATTATTTTTTGTCGGCCGCGTGCACGAGCAGGTTTTCAGCAGCATCGAAGTGCGTTGCGAAGAATGGGGATTGAAAAATCAAATCGGCGAATCCGCGTTGCTGCATCACGGCTACACGCAGGAAATGGTCGTCAGCCGCGACAAAGTTGCGCGCAATCTTCGCCTGCTCGAACGCGCTGTTGAAGAACTGCCCGGCGAACCGAATCTGCTGATGAGCCTCGGCCTGGAACTGGTTCGTTCGAAACAACTCGACGCCGGACTCGAACGATATTGGGAAGCGCTTGGCGTGCTGGAGAAAAAACCGGCGAAACAAGTCGTTCCCGAGTTGCGCGAAACTTTGCTCACGCAACTTTCGACACATCTCATGGCGGCGAAACGCTTTGATGAAATCGAGCGGCTCTGGCAAAGGCCGTTCGCGAAATCCAACATGACGGCGTCGCAGCATTTTCTGCTCGGTCTCGCGCAGATGGAATTGAAGCGTCCGACCGATGCCGCCGAACAAATGCGTTTGTGCCTGAGCAAACGTCATCTTCCCGCGCTATCGCCGATTCATCCGGAAATTCTGCGCGCCGGACCGAACCATTGCCTCGCGCTTTCTCTCGCGGTTTTGAAGAGAAACGACGAAGCCGAAAAAGCGTTTCACGCCGCGCTGGCCGACGATCCGCAATCGCGTTCGGTGAAGTTCGATTTTGCGCGCTTTTTTGTTGAGCAATCCAATCCGCTCGAAGCATTGAAATTTTTGCACGCGCTTGTCGCGGAAAATCCCGGTGATCTCCAGGCGTGGCAATTCGGCGGACAGATCGCGTTGAGCCAAATTGATTTTCTGGAATTCGCGCGGGATTGGACAGGCGAAGCGATCAAGCAGTTCCCCGAAGATGTTGTTGTTGTCGCGCAACGCGCCGAAGCATTGCTCCTTTCCGGCGACGTCGAATCCGCGCTGCCGTTCTGGCGAAAACTTCCGTCCACGGCAAAAAATCTTTCCGCGCTGACGCTGTGCGAATTTCTTTTAGGAAAAGAGCCGCAGCAATTTTCCGCCGCCGATGAAAATGTCGTCAGCCGCGAATTTCTTTTGTGGTATCGAAAACTGATCGCCGCTAACGCTTCGCAAATTGTTTGCGCGTTGAACGAACGGATGGATTCATTGCGAAATGTTCTACCTACATTTTCCAAGGTGTGGGACGCTGCGGCAAAGGAAGCGATGTTGGTTGGGAGTTGATATCAAAGTGCGTTCTGGTGTTGAACTCGGGTTTTCAGATGGCAAAAATGCGCGTCAGAATTTCCACCTCGAGTGCATTTTTTGCTGTGAATCCTGAACGCTTCGTTTGCTTTGATTTCCGAATTATTATTCTATCGGCGTTTTTTCCGCAGTGCGACGTTTCCCGTTTCCCATTTCAAGATTCAGCGCTTTTAATGAGAGATGGATTTCAAGGAGAAACGCGACCAGCGAAAAAATCAGCGAAATCAGACAGGCGACAAACAGCGCCGAAATGACCATCGCCGATTCTACTTTCATCAAGGCCGTGAAAAAAAGCGCGATGATTAAAATCGCGGCGAACAGCACGCTGGCGGCGCAAAGCACAATTGCGGTTTGAATCAGCCGCGCGCGGCGAAACAGAATCGCCACTTGCGCCGCGAGCCGGTGTCGGTCCGCTTCGCCGGCTTTCCGCATTTCGGCGATGAGTTGGCGCGAACGGTCCACCGCGCGGCCAAATCGGTTCGTCAGCGAAAGCAGCAACAGTCCGACGCCGGAAATCAAAATCACCGGCGCGATGGCGATCTGCAGCACCGGAATCAAATCATGCAGCCGTGTGGATGGCATGGCTCAAGGCTAATGGCCCCGGAACGCGAATCAATTGGAATTGTTTTCCAACCGGCAATTCCAATTCCGGAATCAAATTTCACCGCGCGCTTGGAGCACCAGTTCGGTTTTGAGTTCGTGCAGGCCCAGTTCCAATCCGACGGGATATTGATGCGGATTGGCGAAACGCTTCACGCCTGGATGAAACAGCGCGAGCTGGTTTTGAACGCGTTCGCGGATTTTTTCAAGCGTCGGTAATTCGCAAACCAGTTCGCCTTTCCGAAAAATGGGCGTGAGCAAATCCTCGCAATCTGTTTCCGGCGCGAAATGTTTCCGGCGCGTGATGTCGAGCGGATCCACGATGGTGAATGTCTCGGGAGCGGGACGGCTGAGATCGTAAATCGCGTCGCCAATGAATTCCGCGCCGGAACGAAAGCGTCGGATTTGCAAAACGCCCGGCGTCGTGATTTTTGCGGCTTGCTCGGACAACTTGATTTTCGGTTGCCAGTTCTCGGGAGAATTTTTAATCGCGGAAAGTTTGTACACGCCGCCCAACGCCGGTTGATCATAAGCGGTAACGAGTTTTGTGCCGACGCCCCAGACATTGATCGCGGCGTTTTGCTCTTTGAGGCTCGCGATCAGATGTTCGTCCAGATCGTTGCTTCCGATAATGTTCGCATCGGGAAATCCCGCGTCGTCCAGAATTTTCCGCGCTTCGATGCTCAGAAACGCGAGGTCGCCGGAATCGAGCCGGATGCCCGCGAGTTCGTGTCCCTGCGCGCGAAGTTGTTTGCCGATTTCAACCGCGTGGCGCGTTCCAGAAATGGAATTATAGGTATCCACGAGAAAAAGGCAGTTGTTAGGCATTGCCCGCGCGTAAGCCTTGAAAGCCTCCATTTCGGAATCAAAAGACATGACCCAACTGTGCGCGTGAGTGCCTTTGACGGGAATTCCGAGAATTTTTCCGGCAAGCACATTCGATGTTCCAGCGCATCCGCCGATGTAAGCCGCGCGGGCCGCAGCCAATCCGCCATCCGCGCCTTGCGCCCGGCGCAAACCAAATTCAATGACCGGCTCGCCGCGCGCGGCGAGGCAAACCCGCGCTGCTTTGGTGGCAATGAGCGTCTGGAAATTCACGAGATTCAACAGCGCGGTTTCGATCAATTGCGCCTGGAGAATCGGGCCTTGAACGCGGATCAACGGTTCCTGCGGAAATACAATCGTGCCTTCGGGAACCGCATCGAGATCGCAGGTGAATTGAAAGTTTTCCAGATAATTGAGAAACGCGCGGTCGAACAAGGGACGATCATCACGTCCGGTCAGGGTGGCGAGATAATTCAGATCATCGCGTTCGAACCGAAGTCGCCGGATATAATCAATGACGTTTTCCAGCCCGCACGCGATGGTGAAACCGCCTTTGAACGGATGTTTGCGGAAGAAAAGATGAAACGCGGCTTCCTTGTCCGCCGTTCGCGATTTCCAATAGCCATACGCCATTGTGAGTTGATAAAGATCGGTGAGGAGCGCCGTGCCTGCATCTGGATGAAACGGAATTTTCACACGCAGTGTATAAGCCGTCTCCGCGCGCGAGGCAATTGGAGATGCGCCGCCAAAGAAAAACGCCGGGCAGATCGCCCGGCGTTTTCACGTGCATTTTAATCGCCGCTGATTTACGCGGCAATCGCCAGTCCCAGAATATCTTCGGTCGGGCGATCCCGTTCCTCCATTCGCGCGCGTAATTTTTTCAGAGCCTGTTCCTGAATCTGGCGGATGCGTTCGCGGGTCAGGCCGAAGTCCGCGCCGACTTCCTCCAGCGTTCTTTCTTTTTCGCCGTTCAATCCGAAACGTTGCGACAGAATGGAGCTTTCGCGCTCGGTCAACGTTCCAAGAACTTCGCGGACCAGTTCCGTATCCGTCTGCTGAACGACATTGTCGAATGGCGCTGCGGCATTCGGATCGGCCACGACATCTTCGATGTGACTCGATTCGTCATCGCTGATCGGCGCGTCGAGCGAGAGCGGCGCTTTGGACGCCTGGCGATACTGCCGGACGCGCCGCGCGTCTATCTGCAATTCCTCGGCGAGTTCCTCGTCCGTCGGTTCGCGATCGAACAACTCGCGCAATTTCATTTCCGCTTTGCGAATATGAGCGACTTTGTCCACGACATGCACCGGAAGGCGAATGGTTTTGGATTGATTCGCCAGCGCG